>JAHFFN010000030.1 GCA_023247915.1 Candidatus Omnitrophota bacterium | reverse complement strand
CGGGTTCCCGCCACCGTTTTTAGCCGCAACCGTCAATTCCTTGATAATTTTGGTAAAAAGCGCGCCGCGCTTGGCGTCCAGCGCGCCTTTTTTATGTTTAATCGTTGCCCATTTAGAATGGCCTGACATAGAGAACTCCTTCTAATATTGTGCGGTAATTATAGCACAACTTAATTACCGTGGTAAGCGGTAAGCCAGCGGACAGTTCCGCTAATAGAACGCATAAAAACGCTGTTGGTGACAGGGCCTTCGGGGGTATAACGCACTCCCCGGAGCAAACTGCCATTGGTGATCCCCGTCGCCGCGAACGCGCAAGGCCCCTTGACCAAATCTTCGATATGAAGAACTTTTGAAGTGATCGAACCATCCTTCTTGACGATTTGAGTTTGAAAATCACCGCGCAAACACCGGATCGCGCAAGCCGTAATCACCCCTTCCGGGGCGCCGCCAATCCCGCACAAAAGATCAATTCCGCTGTCGGACAGGCAAGTGGCGATCGCGCCGGACACGTCGCAGTCCTGAATCAATTTAATTTTGACGCCAATGGCGCGTAGCTCAGCGACAAGTTTCTCATGCCGCGGACGATCCAGCAGACAAACCACAATTTTTCCCGCTTCCTTGCCCGTCACTTCCGAGACTTTGCGGATCGTGACTTTGATCGGATCCTCGATGGATAATTTTATTTTCTCACTGATCTGGGGGCCATACGCCAGTTTATTCATATAAAACTCAGGCGTTGCAAAAAGAGATCCTTTGTTGGCTACCGCCAAGACGCTGAGCGCCTCCGGCCCCGAAATCCCAACCGGGCGCGTCCCTTCAATCGGATCCACCGCCAAATCATAACGAGGCTCTTGCTCGGACAATTTTCCAACACGCTCACCGGCAAAAAGTCCCGCGCTCTCATCTTTGATTCCTTCGCCGATCACAATACGCGCTGAAAAATCAATCATCGTCAAACGTTCTCGCATCGCGTCGGTCGCCGATTTGTCTGCGGCTTTTTTATCACCGCTCCCGACCCACTCCGCCGCCGCGATCGCCGCCGCCTCTGTCACCCGCACCATGTCTAAATTAATATGTTTCATGCCAGCATTCTCCATTCTTTGGCGCTTGAAAAACGCCGGATATTTTTTTGATCTTTCAAACTCCCGTCATAACCATAATCCATCCAAACAAAATCAACTCCGGCATTGTTAGCCGTCTCGAAATCAATCCGGCTATCTCCGATAAATAAAGTCTGCTCCGGCTTAACGTTCATCCGCTCCAACGCGTAAGACGTCGATGTCGGATCAGGTTTATGCGGGTGCAAGGCTTCCCCGCCGAGCACCACGTCAAAATAACGCGTCAGATTCAATTGCTTTAAAATAATCAGTGTCAGGGACTGCGGCTTGTTGGTCACAATGGCTTTTTTGAATTTTCTTAAAGGCCCTTCGAGCATCTCAATCACATGCGGGTAAGTCTCGGAACTCAACACCGACTTTTCCTGATAACTCGCTTTAAACTCTTTGACGATTTGCTCCAAAAGCACAGGGTTCTCGGCGAGCGCGGGCGCCAAATCCTTCATCAGACTGTGAACGCCCAATCCGATCGCGTGTATCACTTCCGGAAGCGCGCGTGTTTTAAAACCATGCGCGGCAAGAACCTGATTGACATGATAATGAATGTCCGGCGCGGTATGAACCAGCGTTCCGTCGAAATCGAAAATAATGGCTTGATACAAGGCGGGGCGACTAGCGGGATTTGAGGACGGTGTCCTGCAGACTATCTTTTTTCCAGTCCCTCTGTTTGACGTGATTCCAAGTGCCGTCCACAATTTCTTCAAAACTCCAATCCATCTGATTGCACAAATCCATCAGAAAAATAACGCAGTCTCCGACGGCATCTTTCATCGCGGCCACATGCTCTTCACGCGTGCCCCGAATCCCCTGCTCCATCTTGAGATAGGCATGAGCCAACTCCCCTACTTCTTCCGAAGCGCCCAAAATCGGCTGGTAGGGTTTTTTGTTGGAAAAATTTTTCTCAGACCAGACTTTTTGTTCCGCCTGAATTTTTTGTAAATCCATGATCCGCTCTTTAGAAATTATAGTGAACTGAAAGCGTCAAGGCCGTTTCAGCGAAGAACATGGCTTCCGCGTTGATGCGAAGCGCGTCCGAGAATTTAAGAATGTCCACACCGACAATCAAAGCAAAGGAGCTCTCTTCGTCCGCGTCCGCCGCCGACGACGTTCTGGCCGCGCCAAACGCGCTGTAGCTCAATGCCCCCTGAGAGTAATTGGTCCAAATAAAAGCGGGTCCCGCGTAGGGCTTGTAAATGGTTTCCTGGTCTTCAGGCGAAATCGTGGTGCTGATCAAAAACGCCGCTTCAAACTCGGAGAGTCGACCCTTGGTGTCACCGGCCAAATTGTTGACTTTCACGCCGTTAAACGTGTATTCATCGATATCCGCTTCAAATTCTTTGTACTTAAGATTCGCGTGTCCGTTAAAATTATTCCAAAGCTTTTGCTTCACGCGGGCGCCGATAGCCCACAGAAATCCATGATCATAAGTGATGGTTTCTTCGGTCAGCGTGGTTTTGTTATTTCGAACGGCGTCCATGCTCGCTTCACCCAAATTGGCGAATACATCGACCTTCGTATTTTCATTTTTATAAACATTGTAGGCTGGAACCACATAAAACTGATTACTGCGCTTGACTTTGAGCGTGTCGATATTGGCGCCATCCGGAGGCTGCAAATCCTTATCAAATAAAAGATGCGTTTCCACACCCAGATCAAACTTGCTGGCTTTCCGGGGAGGGCTCAAAGGAAGATCCTCCTCCTGAGTCGTGACCGCCGGAGAAAAATCATTCATTTCTTCCGCAAAAGCCGCTGGAGCGATCAGGAGCAAAAATAAGAAAATTATCGAAAGCTTTTTAATCATGTCTGGTTGTCCCCTTTGAAACGGATCTGTTTTCTAATCACTGCTTAGCAGTTTAAAGCATTTTTTAATATTTATCTAGAGAAAAATAGTGATAAAACAGGAAAACTTAGGCGGGGCGACCCAGGAGATATCCTTGGCCGTAACGAACTCCGAGTTTCTTTAGAAATTCCAAATCCTCTTGATACTCAATCCCCTCCGCCACAACTTCACAGCCAAGAACGCTCGTGACTTTGAGAATTCTTCCCAGAGATTTTGCCGAAGATGGGCTTTTGGCGATGCCATTCACCCAGCGGCGATCGATTTTTACCACATCCGGCTCTAAAAGAATCAAGCTCTCCAAGCAACTGCGCCCAAAGCCCACGTCGTCAATCGCCACTTGAATGCCGGCTTTTTTAAAAGCGCAGACCGCCTCCATCAGATAGGACGGGTCGCCGATGATTTGCTGTTCGCTGATTTCCACGCAATAAGAATCCCGCAAAGCATCGACAGGAAAAGAATCCAAAAGATTTTTAACCGGAATATCCAGAATCGTGGACGGAAAAAGATTGAGATGAAAACGCATCTCCGAGGCTAAGAAGGTTGAGGACTCGACGCAATTTTTAAAACACTGGTGATCCACTAATGTTAGGATATTATTTTCCAAGCACACGCGAAAAAAATCATCCGGCATCTCAAAACCTTCGACACTCAAACGGCTCAAAAACTCATACCCCACTTTTTTTGAACTAAACAAATCAAAAATCGGCTGCTTCACCACCCGGTAACAATCCCCGCGTCTTAACGAGGCGATGATCGCCCCCAAACGATTTTCTTCCGGGCCACTGGCCTCATCCGGCGAGTCTTCGTAGGAGACTTTATTTTTTCCGGTGCGTTTACTCTTAAATAAAGCCATGTGTGATTTCGCGACCAACTCATCGAGCGATACCAGATCGTTTGAAACCATCACCAGCCCCGCGCTGGCCGTGATCCGGAAACTCTTTTTGTCGGAAGCGACCGGGATGGACATCTCGGAGATCGCCAGGCGTATCTTTTCTGCAATCATCAACCCCTCAGCCAAACGCGTGTTCGGCATTAAAATCAAATATTCATCCCCACCGATTCTCCCTAAATAATCCGTCGCGCGAAGCGATCGTTTGAGTTTTTGGGAAATTTCTTTTAAAACCACATCCCCCACCGCGTGCCCCAAGGTGTCGTTGATGGTTTTAAAATTGTCGATGTCCAAAAGCAGTGCCAAAAGATCGGTTTCTCCGCGTTCGATCCAGCGTGCTTGACGCGACAGCGCGTCCTGCATGCCCCGGCGATTCAGAAGCTCCGTCAAAGGATCCAGCTGTACCAACCTTTCAAGGCGGCCATTGGTTTCACGTAGTTGATCGCTGATGACTTGGATTTTACTGCGGATCTGATGGCGCTCGATCGCGTAACGGATCGTTCTTAAGAGCACCGATTGATTCACCTGTCCCTTCACCAAATAATCCTGAGCTCCCTTGGCGAGCGCTTCCAGCGCGAAGGATTCATCGTCCAATGCCGTCAACACCACCATCGGCACAACCCGGCAGTAGGGTTCCAGACTCACCAGCGCCTCCATTCCGCGCGCGTCCGGCAGGGACAGATCAAAAATTACCACATCAAAATTACCGGCGGGGATTCGCTGGATTCCCTCTTGAAGCCTTTTGACAAATTCCACTTCAAAGCGGGCGTGCTGACCATTGGACTGAGATAGGATTTCTTTGACTAAAAAAATATCGTCAGGATTGTCTTCAATCAAAAGAATGCGAAGTGTCTTGATAGTCACGCGCTCTCCTTTGCGTCTTGGATCAGACGACGGGCATTTCGATTAAAAATTTAGATCCTTTTCCGGGACTGCTCTCCGCGCCAAGCCGGCCGCCGTGCCGTTCCGCGATTTTTTGGCAAATAGCCAGGCCAATCCCGTTTCCTTCATATTCGTCACGGCCGTGAAGCCGCTCAAAAGGCTTGAAAATTCTCTCGGTATTTTTTAGATCAAATCCAATACCATTATCCTCTACGCAAATGCGGCTCCATCCTGACTCTAAACGTTCCGCGTAAATACGCACATGAGGCTTCTCCGCCGGACGCTTGAATTTAAGCGCGTTTGAAATTAAATTTTGAAAGAGCTGACACATTTGTACCCAGTCGGCCTTCACTGTCGGCAGAGATCCCGCTTCCACCGAGGCGCCGGAAATTTCGATCCGATGCTCAAGATCGGAAATCACCTGCTCGCACACCTTATTCAAATCCACTTCTAAAAGCTCCTGCTTTTCGATAGACACCGTCGCTAGTTTCAAAAGATCGTCGATCAATCGACCCATGCGAAACGCCGACACCTGCATTCGATCCAAATACTCGCGGCTTTTGGTGTTCAGCTCCCGCGAAGAGTTCATTTTTAGAAGATCGCCGAAACCGATTATTTTTTGAAGCGGCTCCTGCAAGTCATGCGAGGCGACATACGCGAAAAGCTTGAGTTGTTCTCGCTCCGCGTTGGAACGCGCCAAATCTGTGGTTTTTTGATGGAGCGATTCTTCGGATTTTTTCTTTTCGGTGATGTCTTCCGAAATACCCAAAAGATAGCGCGGCTCTCCCGACTCATCAAAAATAGGAATTTTTTTGGTGTGCAGGATGCGCGGACCTTTTAAACGCGTGTGAATCACTTCCTCCGGAATATTCACCAGCTGGCGGCCATTCAACACCATGCGATCTTTGGAAGTGAAAAAATCCGCCTCTTCTTTCGGAAAAAAATCATAATCGTTTTTCCCGATCATCTGCTCCCGCGGAAAACCCAAAAGCTCTTCCCCAGCTTTATTAAAAAGAACAAAACGCAGTTCCTTGGCATCCTTCACAAAAATCATGTGCGGGATATTTTCAACAATGGAATCCATCAAATCGGTGAGTGCCATTATTTAAAAGATACCATGAATTATTAAATATGCCATAGCTCGTGTGCTTAAGCTTAAATAAACTTATAATATAATAGACTATTTAATAGATAGTAAAAATTAGATATAATTTTATGTTAATCGATGTCAAAAGCATTGAACACGAGAAGGCGATTCGGTATAATGAATCTATGCCAAAAAGCCAATTAAAAGTCGAAGAAAAACGGGCTTTCTACCGGCACCCCATCCATGTGCCCATGCGCCTGAATTTGTCTGATAAAAAAGCAACGATAGAGTCCCAATCCTCGGACATTTCACTCGGAGGTTTAAGTTTTTTGTGGCGGGACAAGCTTGGAAAAGGGAATTTGCTGAATCTGTCCATTCCGGTCAAAGAAAAACTATTTCACGTTCGAGCGAAAGTCGTTTACTCCAAGGAAGACAGAAAAACGGGTCGGTTTAAAACAGGCGTTTCTTTTTATGATTTGCCCAGCGCTTTTAAGGCAAAGCTTGCTGAAGAAGCGCTTGAAATCCTCGAATACCGCAAACTCATTTCGGAAGAATTAGGACGTGATGTCTCGGAAGAAGAGGCCGCCGAAAAGTGGATTCAGAAGTTCGCGAGTTCCTTCTAACTACTACTCAGAGTTGAGCTCTGTCGTGCCACAGCGCCTTGACCCGGCGTCGTCTGCAAAACCCCGCGAGCCGCTCCTAATAAAATTTTTGTTTTGAATAGCGGTGATTTTTGTTCGGAGGCTAAATTAAGCGCCTCTTTCACGCGACCCGAACCCGCCTGCGATTCTGCGATATTTCCCAAAAGCTCGGCTTTCTGATTTACTTTTTTAATATCATCGGCCATTTCTATCGCGTCTTTGGTGTAGCCCAAATGCAAGTGAGCGATCGCGATATTAATACAGAGTGCCAGTTTATCCAACTCATCAGTAACGCCCATAGCTATCTGCTCCGCCTTCTGCAACGTGTGCATCGCGTTGGCCATGTCTCCCGCCCTGGCCTGCGCTACGGCAATTTCGACAAAAAAATGAGCGCGTTGAATTTCTCTGGGAATACTCTGAGCCACCTGAACCGATTGTTGAAGCATTTGAATCGCGGTGGCGTGATCGCCATTGGCAAGTTCAGATTGCGCGATGGCCACCAAGATAAGCGCCTTATAATAATAATCCTCGCGCACGCTCAACGTCGCCTGCTTGGCTTCCTGAAAAACATCTTCCGCTTCTTTGCTGTATCCGGAAACAGCCATCGCTTCCGCCAGGTATTGAAGCGCTTGAGCCTTATTGTAAAAAATATCTTCCGGGATCGCCATCGCGGATTGCTTGGATTCTTGAAAAGTGACCACAGCAGCCGGTTTGTCCCCCAACCCCATCAATCCTTCGGCGATAATCGACAAAAGCACCGCTTTGTCAAAACTGTTTTCTTTGAGCGCGCGAGCCATTTGCTTGGCCTCCTGAAAAACATCCTGCGCCTCCGAGAGAGAACCTTTTTTTGTCAAAATAGTGCCGATGGCCGCTAAGGCCGTCGCTTTGTAATAATCATCGGAGATGCCGCGAGCCGTACTAAAAGCTCCGGCCAAATCCCCTTTTTCGGCTTGCGAAACGGCGATACTGCTCGAGGCTAAGCTTTTTATTTTTTCTTCCGAAATAGTTTCGGCCAGCTGAAACGCGGCTTTAAGATTGCCTTTTTCGGCTTGGTCACGCACCATGCCCATCAAGATCTCCGCTTTTTCTTGCTCATCCGGAATCGAATTGACCGTCATATACGCCGAAGCCCAATCGCCATTTTTGGCTTCCACCTTGGCGATTTTTTTAAGAAGCTCGCTTTTTTCGAATTTTCCCTGCACATTGTCCACTTCGATTTTGGCTTGGGCAAGCATGCTCGCGGCGCTGATGGGATCAGATTCTCTGTACCATTCTTCGCCGATGCCAAGATACCCCAGCGCACGCTCACCGGGATCCTCAATCGTCTCCACAGTCGCCAAGGCCTCTTTCAGATTGCCGGACTTGGCTTGCGCCACCGTCACACGGCTCAACATCACCGCGCGATACTTGGGGTTGGTAAATACCGTTTTGACCGCCGCTCGGAAATCACCGGCCATCGCCTGAACTTCAGCGATTTCGCGTTGAATCAATTCCTTGTCCGCGTCTTCCTCGGTGATTAAAAGAGAGACTTCCTTAGCTTGCTCTAAGATTTGTAACGCGTCCGCATTTCCGGCAAATGAACAGGCCGGGAATGTCATCGCGCCTAATAAGAGAATGGCTAAAAACCGTATTTTTATTTTCATCGCACCTTTAAAACCATAAGAGTTCTGTCATCCGAGGGGGGCTCGTCTCCGACAAAAGCTTTCAGAGACTCCTCAATTTTTTTAATCAATGTCTCGGTGTCACTGGTAAAATGAGCTTCCACAATTTTCATAAGTCGCGACAAACCAAACATATCCCTGGAAGAATTCATCGCCTCAATGAGACCGTCCGTGTACATCAGCACAATGTCCCCCTTGGCCAGCGAAACCGTCACTTCCGGGTAAATCTGCGAAGAAATAATTCCCATCGGCAATCCACCTACCGCGCTTAACACCTTAAAAGTCCTCGAATCACAATTATACACGATCGGCGGATAATGACCCGCGTTCGAGTAAGTTAATTGACGCGTCTTCATTTCATAAACCGCGTACAAAAATGTAATGAACATTCCTTTGGCGGAGGCGGCATTTTCTGAAATAAAATCATTGGTTCGCTCCAGCGCGCGACCCACCGCGTGCTCGTTGGCGGAAACCACCCGGAAAGCACTGCGCGTGTTGGTCATAAAAAGAGAGCCGGGAAATCCCTTTCCGGCGGCGTCCGCGATCACAAAGCCGACGCGTTCAGCGCCACGGACAATAAAATCATAATAATCCCCACCCACTTCTTTGGCGGGAATGCTTTTGGCGGCGATTTCAAGCCCCGCCACTGTTGGATAGCCCTCGGGCAACGCTTTGCGCTGCAAGTCGGCGGCCATCTCCAATTCCTTGGTCAGACGTTCTTTTTCACGGATTTTTTCGGCGAGTTCTTTCAAAAGATCATTCAGCGCCTTTGTCATTTGATTAAAAATAACGACGATTTGATTGAATTCTATTTGGTCGGTAGGTTTTACCCTGTAATGAAAGTCGCCTTCGCTCACACGGCTCATTCCCGCGATGACCTGATTCAAAGGATGCACCAGCCAGCGCGACGCCATGACTCCGCAAAACAGCGCCAGCGCCAACGCGATCGTTATCACAAAAAGAAAACGCCACAAATAAACCTGGCGCAACTCTTGAATGGTTTTCTCGGCCACATCCACCCCGAAAATCGCCACCGCATGCCCGTCGCGCGCGTAAATCGGCGCGTAGGCGGAAAGCCACGAGCCCCATTTATCCCGCGTTATTTTTTTATCCACACTGGGATATTTCAACGCTTCGGCAATTTCAGGGTACGGGGTCGCGTCGTATTCTTCGCCGCAACGAACCGGAGAAAATTGTTGGTTTGCGTTGGCCACAAATCGAAACGCGTTGTGACGCGGCGTTGGCACCATGACATACGCGTCATAGATATTTTTGTCAGTCACGGTAAACTTTCTCAGGTCGCCCGATACTTTTTGGTAAAGCGGGTCATTCTGACAGCCCGGCTCCAAAGGCACTTGAGTCACCTCCTCGGCTTGCAAAAAGGCGACTCCGAGCGCGGCTTTCATCTTTAGCTGAGAGCGGATATTTTCCATCTGGTCACGAACCGCTTTCAAATAAAGCGCCGTAAAAGAAACCACCAAGATCAGCGAAGCCGCTAGAAAAAACGTAATGGTGATGCGTGCCTTAAAACTTTTAAACATGGGCTTCTGCTTCTTTCTTTATTTTTTTCCACTCCCGGACAAAGATTCCCAGATGCTCCCGCATCAAATCTTTTTTTCGAGGGTCTCTCAATATAAAAGCCGGGTGATAAATCACCATCCACGCGATTCCTGGCGTGTCGGCTTGCGTAAAAAATCGCCCGACCTGTTCGGACATCGGCGCTGTTTTCTTCTGGGTCGTGAAATATTTTAGCGCGGTCGCACCCAGCAGTAAAATCAAGCGCGGGTTGACCAACTCAATCTGTTTTTTGAGAAAAGGCAGGCATGTTTTGGCTTCTTCGGGTTCAGGGCGCCGATTGTCCGGCGGGCGGCATTTCACGACATTGGCAATCAGCGCGTCTTGGTTGGTATCAAAACCAATCTCAGCCAAAAGCGAATCCAGGAGTCGACCGGAACGTCCCACAAACGCCTTGCCTTCCAAATCTTCATTGGCGCCGGGCGCCTCGCCTATAAAAAACGCCGAGGCTTTGGGATTTCCACGATCCACCACTAAGCGAGTCCGTGACGCCGAAAGTCCGCAAAGCTGGCAATTGGACTCTAAAAGTTTTTCACGAAATTCAGAATATTTTTTTGTCAGAACAGTGTCGCTCCCAGGAGTCTCCCGAGTCCGTAAGTAATCAACGCGGCGGCCAATCCGATCCCCAGCTGACGAAATCCCGAACGAAAAACTCCGCGACCCGTCAACAGCGTGGTCATGGCTCCCACTAAAAACAAAGCCGCGGCGGAGAACAAAAGACTGGCGACAATCGCTTCCTGCCCCTTCCAAATAAAAAACGGCAGGATTGGAACAATTGCGCCGGCACAAAACAAAGCAAAGGAAGTGAACGCCGCTTCCCAAGCGGATCCTCCGAGACTATCCGGATCAATGCCGAGTTCTTCTCGGGACAAAGCTTTGATCGCATTTTTTGGATCTTTGAAGATAGACGCCGCCATGCGCTCGGCATCTTCCCGAGGCACTCCTTTGGCCTGGTAGATCAACGCGAGCTCCGCCTCTTCTTCCTTTGGATTTTCCGAAAGCTCTTCTTCTTCAATTCCAATTTGCTTCAAATAAAGTTCGCGAGAGCTTTGCACCGAAAGCCACTCTCCCATGGCCATCGAAGAAGCGCCGGCCAAAAGACCCGCGAAACCCGTCACCAAAATCGTTTTATTGGACAAATCAGCGCCGGTCACTCCCATGATCAAACTTAAATTAGAAACCAAACCGTCATTGACTCCAAGAATCGCGGCGCGAAACGCGTTTCCGCCGACCGATTGATGACGGCCTTCCAATTTCGCTACCATACCGCCTTCCACCCCACGGGGCGTCCCCTGTGTCATAGCCTCCAACACAAAAGCATGCTTTCTCTCATCTTGAGGCAAAGAACTGGATTTAGTTTCCGGTTGATTGACATAGTCCTGGCTTCCCATCTTTTCCATGATGGCCAAAGACGGCAAAATAAAGCTGGGTCCAAAGCGCTTGGCCAAAAAGCTCAAAATACGAGCGCGCATTCCCGGCCGGTATTCCGGCACCGAACCTCCAGCTTCTTTTAATTTGGTAGCCCAAAATTTAACATGATGGCGTTCGGTTTCGGAGAGTTTTAAATAAATTTGCGCCAGCTGAGGGTTTTTTTCCGACTGGGACAGGGAGCGGTAAAGAAACACACCATCCATCTCACCCCGCCAATTTTCTTGGTAGCGTTTGATATCGCTCTGTTCAGGTTTCACAAAATGTAGTCTACCTTGACCCGCTTTTTATGCCAAGCGTTATTCAATTAGGAAGATGGGATTAGGCGGTGCGAGGAGCGCGAACTTTAGCCCCCAAATACTTGCGGATTTTCCGGCGCACATTCCGGGACGCCTTGAAAATGGGGTTAAAGTACACGTAAGAAAGCAGGCTGGAGCTGGTCACGTTCTTATTGATCTTCATAAATAGACCTTTCGAAAGTACTTTATACCTGATAGAAATTTACATGACGTTTAGCCCAATTGCAAGAAAATCGCCTTTTAGGCGTCCAGAGCCCTCTTTTTTGTTACCCAATCCATAGATAGAATTAACCATCCCTTAACACCGTATTTACAATCAAAAGGTATGCTTGTTTCAACAAAAGACAAAAAGGAGAGCGGTTATGCTAACGGAGAATATGATAGAAATGCTCAGAGAATACTATCTGGGAAATTCCTTAAAAATCGCGGATGGCGAAATGGGTCGTATTGTGGAACCCGCGTGGTGGGACAAATAGTTTTTAATAGTCCTTCAAGACGAATAAAGCAACGGTCAGCAGTATTCCAATCACGTACGTCCAAATAATTCCTGTCACCAGGTACGTATAGCCCATCAATAAACCGCCGATAATCATCGGCGCCCAACACTGATTTTTCTTGCCGTAAATAAACGCGACAAAGCCGATGCTTCCAAAAATAAGCGAAGCTAAAATCTCGGAAAAATTAATGGGAAAATTCACGAAGAATTTTTAGAGGCTCTGAGCGTCAACCAGGACAGGACAAGCGGGCCGCCGATAGAAAAGAAGACAAAGGAAGTCAAAACTTGAATCGCGATGATAATTTTATTTTTTTGTAAGGCCGCGCGCGTCATCGCCGCCCAAAAAATAGTCAAAAACCCAAACGCCAGGAACAGGAGCGCCACGCCATACACCGCGCCCACCGCCCACGGATAAGTTTGAAATCTTTTCTCCAGCAGCGCGCAAGCCCAAAAAATAACCGTCATCACTGCAAAGACAGTTGAGACTTTTTGGAGAATCGCGCGTCTTGAGATGAGTTTGGAGTTTGTCATAGATTCCTTATTAGAGTACCACTTCGTCAGGTGATTTTCATCACCAAAAGCGTCATGTCGTCAAATTGCTGATCGCCCGAGGCAAATTTTTTCCAGGTGTCTTCTATTTTCTTTGAAATGTCGTTGGCGCCGCCGGAGGCATTTTTACGGATAATCTCCATCATCCGCTCCACCCCAAACATCTCTTTGGCCGCATTGGCCGCTTCCACGACTCCGTCGGTAAAAAAAGTGAGGACGTCACCGGGCTCCAGCTGTGTGCGATCCGACACATACACCTCCCCCGCCATAATCCCAATAGGAAGCCCCGTGTTATTCATCGTCAAAAATTCGCCGCTGCTTGGCCTAAAAATCAACGGCGCATAATGCCCGGCATTCGCGGTGGTCAGCACTCGCGTTTTGGCGTTGTATACCGAATAAAGCAGTGTAATAAACATTCCGGAGGCGGAATTGCTCGCGATAAAATCGTTCATTTTTAAAAGCAGGGTCTCAGGCGCTTTTTCTTCTTTGGCGATCACGCGAAACACACTGCGCGAGTTGGTCATAAAAAGCGTGCCGGAAATCCCTTTTCCTGCCGCATCCGCGATCACGATGCCCAGATGCCCCGGATCGGGCGTTAAAAAATCATAATAATCCCCGCCGACTTCATAGGCCGGCAAGCTTTTGGCGGAAAGCTCAGCGCCGTGAATAATGGGAATAAATTCTGGGAGCGCGTTTTTTTGAATTTCTGCGGCCAATTCCAATTCCCGGCGTAAACGCTCTTTGGAAGCGACGGATATTTTAAGCGCTTCAATATAATGGATCAACGCTTCGGACATTTTATTAAACGCGAGCGCCAGATCCCCGATCTCATCGTCAGGCCCTTTGGGAATCCGGACGCTGAAATTTCCCGCCGCGACGGCCTGGGTGCTTTGACTAAGCTCCTGAATGCGTCGGATGTAACGCCCCACCAAAAATAAAGCGATTTGAAAAACAAGAAAAAGCCCCGCCGCGCTCAACCCCGAAACCCAAACCGCTCTCCAGATCGCCGGTTCCACCAAACGCGACAGGGAGATAGGATAATAAATCCACATCGCCGTATCCGCGATCGGCTGGTAAACCGAAAGGTATTCGTGCCCACCCGCCCGGGCTGTGGAAGCGTTTAAAAAATTTTCGTCGCCTACCCGCGCCGAGAGCGCTTCAAAATCCGCCGCGTTCATGTCTTTGACGCGCACAAAAACGACAAACTTGCCGTCTTTCACTGGAAAAACCTTAAGCTCTTCCACTTCATTGATGAAAATACGACTAATGGCTTTTTGCAGATTTTCAAAAGGCTGATCAAAACCGACGGCGCCAAAAACCAAGGTACGGCTGGAATCAAAAAGCGGCGCCACAAAAGACAGCACATAACGGCCACCTGTCTTTCCGGTGTAAGGCCCAATGAAAAAAGGCTGGCCGGATTCTTTGGCGCGACGGTACCAAACCGCCTGTCTAAAATCTTTTTTTCCCACCCAGGTTCCGCTATTCATTCCCAGATAGGCATGATCGATCTCCAGCTTGGAGGCGATTTCACGAAAATCAGCTTCCAGGTGATCGGGCGATTGAGCGCGGCGCTCAGTTTCAAGACCCAAAAGATTTGCAGCGGTAAGATTTTTTTGAAACCAAAGATTCGCTTCATCCACGGCGAGTTTCACAGCCGCGTTCGCGTCCGCTTCCAGATGCGCTCGAAAATCGCGATAATTTAGAAACTGTTGAAACGCATTGATCGCGAAGGTTAAAATGAAAGTGCTGATGAAAAGCGCAGCGGAAATTTTATGCTTGATGGAAATTCGCATCGTCTAGCGACACTGAACCCGGGAACAATCCCAATCTTCCAGTCGCCCCTCTTTATTGAAGTTAAGAACAATCCACGCCTTTTCCCAGCGTACTCCATTTCGGGAACGGTACATCCACTCTTCCCCGTCCGCGTCGTCGGACTTGGTGACAGGAACCCCAAAACGGCTCAAAACCTCTGATTTCTTGGCTCCCGCGATCAATGTCTTGTGAATCAAAGCCGCGGTTATCTCTTCAAAAGCCTTTTGATCGGCCGCCAACTCTTTCTCAATAGCGGCCTCGCTCTTCCCCTGTTCCACCAAGATGCCCAACTCGTCTTTATTTTCCATTAATTCCATTCCGGTATTGAATAGAAAAATGAGTGGCAACGATAATAGCGGGAGATATTTTTTATTCATTAAAGACCTGTGTTGAATTGACGGTGAGTGAGTCGATCGATCCAGGCGGTGACAACCATAGACATAGCGATCGCCGCCGCGAAATAATAAATCCCCGCTTCCGGGTGAGCTGAAGCCAAAAAGCCCAATTTCACTGCGACAATGGTGACGGCGACAACAAATACGTCCAGCATCGACCATTTTCCTAAAATTTCAAGCCAAGTCAAAATACCCCGCCTTTTTTCATCCGAAAGCCTGATAAACCAAATGCAAAATAAAGCGCTTAATTTGATTAAAGGAAAGATAACGGAAAAAATCATGAGAATGGAGGCCAGAATATAACTTTTTTCAAGCCAAAGCGCCTGGATTCCGGTGAGAACAGAAAAAGTATTTTTCATAAACCACATCTGCTTCACGGTCAATACCGGCATAGAAAGCCCTACCAACAAAAGAACTGTGGAAAATAAAAGAAGCAGAGGGATTAGCAGGTGTTTTGGATTTATTTCCGCGAGGGACTTGAGTTCACTCATAGGACTATCTTAACTCCATCAATGGCGCGAAGCGCCTTGTCCAAATACCGCATCAACTCCAACGAGTGGATGGTGACGCTGGCGTTAAAAGTCACGTAGTGGCCGCCTTCGGAAAGATTTCCTCGCTCCACATTCGTGACGATATTCACTTGCGAAAAAACACTTTCGATTTCCTCAAGCATCGCCGGCCTGTCTTTGGCGATAATCTTGTAGTGGCATAGCACCGGAAATTTGATATTTTCTGAAGCATCCATGGCTGTCAAAAAATGAAATAGTGTCTTATTTTCGTAAAGCCAATTTTTTAAATACCTCGATCCCCACCGGATACGCGTAGAGAATGAGTACGATGCTCACCGGAACAAGCACCCAGCGCATCACGAAATTACGAAGCCGATCGTTTTGGATCCGAAGCGGTAAATAGGTGCAGGCGGCGAGCAAAAGTCCTGTGATGAACAACCAAACCAGGGGTTCATGAAAAAAATGTTTATTCATAAATCCTGTTTCAACCCTCACCTTCTCTTTTAGCGATAAAATTTACGTAACCGTCCGTATCAATGTCCACTTCTACCTCAATAGGCCGGCAACAGACCTCGCAATCCGTAATAAAATGTTGGCGACGACCGCCCGTCTGATCCACGCGGATCGAGATCACCGCCGCGCAGTAGGGGCAATTAAATTCCTGATCGCTTTCTAGCATGAAAATACAAAGAAGCTGTTCATTCGTTTACCCTACAAGATAATCTTACCCGCGTCAATCAATGCGCACAAAAAAAGAAGAGGAGGAATGGACTCCCCCTCTTCTTTGAATGCTAAAACTCGGCGAAACCGCCGCTTTTTATTTCTTTTTCCAAATTTCTTTCGCTTTGACCATCTGCTCCTCAGTCAAAATAGACTTAAGATCCGCGTACGATTGAACGCTGTCCTTAGCAGATTTTGACATCGCCGTCATCCCCTGATCGATCATCGCGTCAATGCCTTCGACATCCACCTTGGATTCGCCCAACTTGGTTTTGAGATCAATTTCAAAAATCTGCATATTCGCCGCCTGAAGAATGGCGGTTTTTTTAGCGCCCATCTTGATGGCTTTGATTTTATCCACCTGCTCTTCGGATAATCCAAGCTCTTCCTGATTGTCCAAAAGGAAATGGGATTTTTTCATGATCTTGTCTAGAATCGGGCACGGACAAGATTCCTCAGCTTCACCGCATTTGCGGCAAGTCTTTTTCTCTTCGCCCATCGGACAAGTTTCGTGCTTCTTGCAGTCTCCATCTTTTTTCGAGCAATTTTCTTCGGTCGCCACTACCGTCGCGTCGGAACCATGCTCGTGCTCCGCCCAAGCCACCGCTGAAAATGCCGCGCCTAAAACAAAAACCAACACCCAAAAAAGTTTTTTCATTGTAAATCTCCTTTTAGTTTATCTCTATTATACCAGAAAAATAAAAAAGCGCCTCGGCCTTTTGGGCCTCAGCGCTTCCTATTGAATTTAAATGCTGGCAACGACCTACTCTCCCGGTGAGTTGCCCCACAAGTACCATCGGCGCTGGAGGACTTAACGTCCGTATTCGGAATGGGAACGGGTGTGACCCCTCCGCTAGCGTCACCAACAAGATTGTCGAGAACTATATTTCATGGTTCTCTAAACTTGTTTTTTAATTTTTAACAATTGAATAGGGCAAGACTTTTAGTTTTTGAAATCCTATTTCTCGAATTACAATATTTCGAAAAAGATAGGTCAAGCCGCACGACTTATTAGTACCAGTAAGCTGAAAGTATTACTACTCTTACACATCTGGCCTATCAACCACGTAGTCTACATGGAGTCTTTAGTCCGGATAAACCGGAGGGGAAATCTTATCTTAGGGGGGGCTTGGCACTTAGATGCTTTCAGTGCTTATCCTTTCGCGACATAGCTACCCAGCTCACGCACTTGGCAGCACGACTGGAACACCAGAGGTCACTCATTCCCGGTCCTCTCGTACTAGGGAATGCTCCCTTCAAATTTCCTACGCCCACAGCAGATAGAGACCGAACTGTCTCACGACGTTCTGAACCCAGCTCACGTACCATTTTAACCGGCGAACAGACGGACCCTTGGGACCTTCTCCAGCCCCAGGATATGATGAGCCGACATCGAGGTGCCAAACCGCGTCGTCGATATGAACTCTTGGACGCGATCAGCCTGTTATCCCCGGAGTACCTATTATCCGTTGAGCGACGCCTATACCACTAT
>JAHFFN010000029.1 GCA_023247915.1 Candidatus Omnitrophota bacterium | reverse complement strand
TTTGTGGTGAATGTTCTTGGGTATAAAAAGCCTGATGCCCGGGCTTTCTTGAGATCTTTGGCAGAGCATCTGCGCGATAATCACCCACGTCACACCTGGAAGTTTCAAGAAGGAATGATTGTTGATCAGCTCAAGCACCATCTTGCAGAGTTGGGTCTCGAATTAGCTGGAGAAAATGCTTCCAAGTCGAGGCTATCTGAACTCAGAACAGCGCGCGCCGCTTTTCTCGACCGTACTTCAACGCGCATCAAGGGCTCGCGACTTTCTACCGCTACCGCAGCGCCTTCATTGCGGCACATTAAAGAGAATCTCCGCGGCAAATTGCGAGAGCTCAATGATGTGACGAGGACGGGTGTGGTGAATGACATCGAATTGCTTGGCGGTAATACGGAATTTTCAACGTCTTTGGATAACGAGGGCAAGCAAATATGGCGAGGTTTGGAAGAACCTGCCACAACTGGAGAAGCTTTTGAGCTCGTCAGGCACACACTGTTGCCTCCTCTTAACAATCGCGGTTTACAGTCAGCCGATTTGAACAGAATCGCCCATGAAATTATTAGTGGCGCGCGATTGGCGGATAGTATTGTGAGAGACGAACGACCGTCTTATCTTATGCCTTTAGCCCCCATTCGCGTGACAATCGATGAGATTCGGCAAATTGAAGGAATCTCATTGCCGACGCGGATTATCCTTGAAGGCGAAAAGAACGGCCACAAAGTTTCTGCCGTTCTGGTCTGGTCGTCGATACAAAATACGCGAGAGAATTTTGGCCAAGGCAATATTGTGTATCAAGTGCTGTATGGAAACCCGTTGAAGCCAAGAGCCGCGTTAAATATAAAAACGTCGTTATTGTCAGTCGTAGAGCCCACTTATTTTTTAAATGGGTACGGCAATCGCCCTGAATTTGACGAAATTCCGGAGGAGCAGTTGGTGCGAGGTCTTATGGAACCGATCCAACAATGGACGACCAAAGAAATTAATCGGGCCTGGAACTCTCAGCCGGCGCCCAGTTCTTATCCATACTTTGATGTGCTGGCTTCTGCGCGTGCGCCAAAGCGCGTCAACGCCGGAACTCCTTTGAGGGAAATGCAGCGCGCCAAGAACTCTTTAGACTTGGCAAGAAAAGTATTGTCAAATACCCGGCGTTTGCAGAACGCCGAATTAATGAAAGTCATTCAGAAAACTTCTGAAATCTTAGCGAGGCTTGTTAAAGCCGGTTCTGATGGTCAGGTGACCAGAGCAGAGTTATATCATTTGAGATTGGATATTCGCCAAACTCACGAAAATTTTTTACAAAGCTATGAAAACTCTGAACGTATGAGGAATCATCTAGCCCACGCCGACAATCATTTGGCTCGTCTTCAGCGGACACTTGGTTTTGATAAGCCGTTGGTTAGCGAGGGAGCTGCCGCGCGACTGGCGGAGTCAGCGCTTCAGGAAGCGACTACTGCGAGAATCGCCACGTTTTCAGGGCAAGAGGTTGATTGGGAAAGATTTCTTAAAGAAATCGATCGGCAGGGACTCAATTCTTCGACATTCGTCAATATTGTTTACAACGATGGTGCGAAAGAAACTCAAACGGGTTGGATTCAGGATTGGACGGTGACGCCCGATACAATTTATTATTATCCTCCGGACGAAGGAAGAAAGACAATTTTAGCCGCCAACATCAGAGTCATTCAAATTTTAAATAATGCCGCCGCACGGTTGGCGGTTTATGGGCCTATGTCTTTGCGGAAGGAAAATGGATTTTCAGAGATTCTTATGGAGGCTTATCAAATAGCCTTGGGTCAAACAAGCGAAGACGCTATGAAGGCGAAAACGACAGATCTCGTTGCCCCTGTAGAATTATTTTTAGACGATCAGCGGATACAGCACGCCGTCACCCGTCAACAATTTACGGAGGGAGCGATAAGGCTTATTATGGCGTTAAAGCCTGACGAGGAAGTCAAAATTATCGTCACTCCTAAAAGAGTTGGCGTCGTTCGGATGCAAAGCGCGGATATTTTAAATCCTGCGCAGCCTCTTCCTGTTTTGTGGTCTTCTCGAAAGCCCCGTAATTTGGGAGAGCCAGGAGGAGCGTTGGTAGAGTTTCGTCGCGCCTTTAACCATCTTCGTGCGGCGCAGACAATGTATAGAGGTCATAACTTGCAAGATTCTCCGGAAATCGCGGATGTAATGCAACAGGTTATGTTGCTCTTGGAGAAAGAGGATCAATTAACCGGAGAAAAACTCCGCAGTTTGAGACTTGGTTTGCATAGAGTTCACGCCCTTCTCTTATTGCCACCTAGCAAAGCAGAACAACGCAATCTTGATCAGATCGCCTATGCGGATAACGACTTGGCGCGACTTGAGCGAACTTTGGGTTTTGATAAGTTGGCAGCGAAAGCCGCGCGGCTGGCGGGAAAATATTTAGATCCGAATAAGCTCGTTATTGGTCAAAAGGTTCAATTGAAATTGGAGCCCAAAGGCCCTGCCGGTTCTCCCAACTATCCTGATGTTTGGGTGGAGGCTAAGGTTCATTTTGTTGGCAAGATAGAAGGGGAAAACATGGTTCAGTTTGCTCTTGATTTGCCATTTAATCAGAGCCGCGCGGAAAAATATTATGATGGCAGTGGTTCTCAGACAAAAGGACGTCTGACTATTGAGCCAAGTCGATTGAAAGAAAGACTCAAAGCGATTTCTCCGGGGGCTCGTTTGTCCGAGCCTGTACGGGCTACTGAGAAGGATGGGGAAACGCCTAATCCTAATTTTGCAGAGAAAGCGGGTTTTATGGGTGAGTCGACTGAGTCTGTTAACAGAACAGGAGACGAATCTGTTGATCCTGCGAATGCCTTGTCTGGTGATGGAGCTCGCCTCACATTCTTCCACGGTCTTCTGACCGCCGGCCTTTTAGCCATCGGAATGTTTCATGATGTTGCCCTGGCCGATGAAAGCAGTACTTCTGTCTATAGAGTAAGCCGCAACGCACTAGGCGAAGTGATTGCCGAGCCTAAAAATGGTGGCCAGATTATCCGTGTGACTGCCGACAAATCCGAAAAAACCATCACTCTTGAAAGTGGCACTAAGATCAGCGTCACCGAACTTCATGCCATGACAAGCCAAATGTATGATCTTGTCTCCCAGGATCTTAATGGAATCGCTCTTTCGGAAGACCAAAGAGTCGTCACAATCAATCTAGACTTCTTGCCTAGAGGCTCCTCTCAAGAGATCTTTATTAAACGTCTCTTAGCCGCTTTAGAGTTTGCCAAAACACAGTCTTATGGCAAAGGTGTCATATTCCATTTCGAAGGAGATTTCTCTTTAATTCAAGCAGCCCTTCAGGCACAAGGGGATGGTAGCTTATTTATTACAGGCTCCCTACCTGATACCCTTAAAGATGCCAAAGCCTCAAGACTTGCTCCTAATTTAGTCCAAGGCAAAGCAGTCAACGTGCTTGTGGCACCCTTAGATGAAAACGGTGTTTTTCCTTTTGCTGCCGCTACCCGACTAGCCATTTACGCGGCTAATGAAAATCCTGACAATCCTTCAGCCGGATACATGAGAGCTTTAGCGCGTCTTTCCGGCACAACACTTTCAGATTCCGCCATTCTGCGGGGTCTTATGAAGGGCACTTTAATTCTGAGTGTGGCTTTTCAATATGCCATTCACCCCATTACTCGAGCCCTTGAAAATAATCTCAAGCTCCTCAAGTTAGAAACCCGTCAAATAAGACAATCAGCGTAAGCCCAAAACACCCAACATATAGTATTCCATTGACTTCTGACCACTAGATTGGTAAAATTATTTCTTAAGATTTAACTGCAATTAACTAGGTTTAACAGTATCGTGCATCCAGCGCAGGTTGAAACCTGCGCTACAATTTTAGAGTGAGAAAATCGGCTGGGTTGAAGTTTGCCGAGAAGGGGTTTTGTGTATTTTAAGCGCTTAGAAATTATTGGGTTCAAATCATTCGCGGATAAGACGCTGATTGAATTTGAAAATGGCGTGACGGCGATTGTTGGACCCAATGGTTGCGGCAAATCCAATGTGTCGGATGCAATTCGCTGGGTGCTCGGAGAGCAGAGCGCCAAATCCCTGCGCGGCGCCTCCATGGAAGATGTGATTTTTAACGGCTCTTCCGCCAAAGAAGCGGTCAATCTCGCCGAAGTTTCCCTGACTCTTTCCAATGAAGCACGTCTTTTGCCCATCGACTACGATGAAGTAACGATCACGCGCCGTTTATACCGCTCCGGCGACAGCGAATATCTGATCAATAAAAACGTGATGCGTTTAAAAGACATTCACGAGATGCTGATGGGCACTGGCATCGGCACGGAAAATTATTCCATCGTCGAGCAGGGGCAGATGGACCTCATCTTAAATTCCAAACCGGAAGATCGCCGCGTGATTTTCGAAGAAGCGGCCGGCATCACCAAATTTAAGTCCAAGAAAAAAGAGGCGTTGCGCAAGCTCGAACAAACCGAAGCCAATCTTTTGCGCGTCAACGACATCATCCAGGAAGTAAAACGCCAGATCGGTTCCATCGAGCGCCAAGCCAAAAAAGCCGAGAATTATAAAATCGAATTTGAAAAAATGAAGAGCTTGGAACTCGGTGTCGCTTATAAAGAATTTTCTATTTTTGAGACTCAGCGCAAAGACAAAGAAGAAACACTGGAGTCTTTAAAAGAACATGAATCGGCACAGCTCGAAACCTTAAGCGAGCTTGAAACGCGTTACAGTGAAGAAAAAGCGGCTCTAGCCGGTCTTGAGGAGTCCTTGCGCCGCTCTGAAAGCGAGGAACTCACCGTCGCCGGAGAAATACGCCGCAATCAGGATCGCGTCACCGTCAATCATGAGCGTGTCGGCGAATTTTTAGAACGCAAAGAAAATATCGTCAAGCGCATCGAATACGCCCAGCGCCGCGTCGGCGAGCTTGCCCAGGAATATCAAAATTTTAGCCAAGAGCTTGAAGTCCTGCAAAAAGAAGAGGCGGAAGGCCTGACTTTTCTCGAGTCCGTGGAAGCGGGCTTTGCCTCCATTAACACCGCTGCCGCTGGATTTGTCGAAGAAGAAGAAACCGCCAAAAAACGTCTCCAACAAATTTCTGCCGAACGCGCGCAGGCGCAAAACAATTCTGTCAAAATCAATGCCCAGCTGGTTTCGATCAGCCAACGCCTGAAGCGGCTTTCTCAGGAAGAGGAAGCGCTCTTAAAGGAAGTGCGTGACTTAGAAGAAAATTTAGGGCTCCCGCTTTTTGATCAAGCGTCGCACACACAGACCTTCGAAGGATTTTTTGAGGGCAAGGTGCGTGAATTTAAGGCGCGTGTGGTTTCCATCGTCAAGGCCTTGATTGGACGTCGCGCGGAAGATTTTGGCGCCGCGGAAGAAACCGAGCTGGATGTGCCCATCCAAGAATTTTCTAATGATCTTCTTAAGATTCACGGCCAATGGGCCGAGCGCGAAGCACGCTTGAAACAACTGGACGAGACTCGCCGTAAATCCGAGGCCAAGCTCGCCGTTATTTCCACCGAGCGCAATGAACTCACAAGCGAGGAAGTGACACTCCGCGAAAACGAACGGACACTCGAAGCCTCCATACAACTTTTGAATGCGGAAGAAATGTCTTTGAATGGCCAGCTCACGCGTTCCCAGGAAGCCTCGCGCGAAAAGGTTCTTGAGAAAGAAGAGCTTTTGGTGCGCTTGACGGAAACCCGCTCCAAACAAAGTCATTGCACGGCACGCCGCCAAAAACTCGAAAAAGATAAAAGCTGGGTGCTGGAATCCAAAGCCAATGAAGAAGCGCAATTAGTTTCCGGTCAGGCGGAAATTGAGGATTGTCTGGCCAAAAAAGAATCGCTCGAAAAAGAAAATGAGGCCTTGGCCGGTGAAACGCAAAAACTTTCCACTAGTCGTGACCAGCTTTTGGGAAGTATTGAATCCCTTCGCCGTGAGAAAGAAGAAAAAAGCGCGGCGCTTGAGCTCGTCGAGTCCGAGCGTAGCGACAAACAAACGGCGCTAGGTTCCATCCGCGACCAGATGCATTCCGAGCAGTTGGCCACCGCGGAGCTTCGGCATGAGATCGATCGCCTCAAAGAAAGAATTTTTAACACCTATCAAGTGGATCTTTTGGTTCAACAATCGATCGCTGAGTCGGGCGAAGCCGCCAACGCCGCTTTCTTCGGTGGCGGGGAAGAACTCGACATCGAGAAAGCGAAACTCGATATCCAGACGCTTCGTGACAAGCTCGCCAAGATGGGCCCGGTAAATCTAGTGGCCATCGACGAGTATCAGGAAATGAAACAGCGTTTTGATTTCTTGACTCAACAGGAGCAGGATCTCGTGCAAGCCAAAGAGGATCTCCACAAAGCGATTTTAAAAATCAATCGCACCACCAAAGAAATGTTTGTCGAGACCTTCGAGAAAGTTCAAAAATATTTTACGGAATATTACCGGCTTCTGTTTAACGGTGGCACCGCGGAGCTGGTGCTTCTAGACGCGGAGGATGTGCTGGAAAGCGGTATTGAGATTGTCGCGCGGCCTCCCGGGAAGAAGCTTCAGAGCATCACGCTTTTATCCGGCGGTGAAAAAGCGTTGACGGCCGTGGCGCTACTCTTCGCGCTCTTTAAAGTGCGGCCTAGCCCGTTCTGCGTGCTCGACGAAATCGACGCGCCGCTGGACGAAACCAATGTCGAGCGTTTCTGCAATGTGCTCAAAGAATTTTTAACGAGTTCCCAGTTCATCATCATCACGCACAACAAGCGCACCATGAATCTCGCTGACGCGTTGTATGGCGTGACCATGCCTCAAACGGGTGTGAGCAAAATCGTCTCCGTCCGCTTCTCTGATAAAAAAGCAAAAGACAAACAAGAAGTACTAGTTTAGGCGGTCTTGGCCTTAGGCTGAATCGTGGTGAGGAAGGGTTTTTTGTACGGCTTCATCTGATTTTTGCCGCTTCGTTTGGCTTCGTAGAGCGCGCCATCCGCGCAGTAAATCAATTTTTCTTTGTCTTCCGCGTCTTCCGGATAAGACGCCACTCCAATGGACACCGTGATCGGCCGGAGCGTACGATCCGATTTGGCGGTCTCATTTTGAATCGTGACGCACAAACGATCAGCGAGTTTTAGAGCCTCGTTTTTGGTCGTGATCGGAAGAACGGCGGCAAATTCTTCTCCGCCGTAACGCGCGAGCGAATCATTGCGACGCATCATGGATTTGGCGATGCTTGAAATTTCTTCGAGTGCCCGGTCACCGGCCTGATGACCATAGCTGTCGTTGTATTCCTTAAAATTATCTACGTCAAACACCAGAACACTGACGGGCTTTTTGATCGCCTTAGCCTCGGCAATTGAATCATCCAACAGTTTTTGAAAATGGCCGTGATTCCAGAGCTTGGTCAAATAATCCTGTTGAGAGGTCATCACGACTTCGCTGAATGTCTTGGCATTTTCAACGGCCAATCCCGCGTGATTGGCCAACATCACCAAACTCCGCAGATCTGCTTCCGTGATATTTTTACGAGTGCTCACATTGTCCACCAATAACACACCGATCACATGGTCTTTGCCGCGAAGGGGAACCACAGCAAACTGTTCCATGGCCAAACTTCTTAAATGAATATCTGAAAGCTCATGGTCAGCGTCTTCTTTGGCGATGAGATAGGGTTTGTCGTGAATGACGCTGGTGGGAAGAATGCCATACACTTTTTCAATGGGCAATTTGACTTGCTTGACGATTTTGTTGAGCTCCACGTCAATTTTCTTGTCCGCCTTGTGATAAACGTCCAAAAGCCCTTCCAATGTAATCTTATTCTCTTCAATCATTTTCCAGACAATGGGGGAGGCTTCCGGGTGCGTCGGACCAATGGCCATTTTGCCTTCCAGGCGGGTACCGGTTTCATCGACCAAAAAAAGAACGGCGCGATTATAGCCCAGCCCTTCGTGACTGGTGAGGGCACTCAAAAAGAGGTAGATGACCTCATCCAAAAGCAGGGTCGTGCGGATGAGGTTCCCGATTTCATACAGTAAGAGGAGCTCTTGACGGGTTTTCCGGAGTTCTTCTTGTAATCTAAGTTGTTCCATAGTAATATGTTAGTAAATTATACAGTGTTTATCATTAAATTACAATAGCTCCAAAAATTAAGCATGCAGCCATCCCATACCCCCAAATCCGGCGAAATCCGGGAGATGTTTGACCGTTTAGCCCCCCGTTACGACCTATTCAATCAACTTTCAAGCCTCGGAATGGATTCTTTGTGGCGAAAAAAGGCGTTGGAGCCGGTCAAGCCTGGGATGAGAGTGCTGGATCTGGGCTGTGGCACCGGAGATTTGAGCTTGGATGCCTTGAAGCGACTGGAAAATGCCGGGGAAGTGGTGGGTTTGGATTTTTCAAAAAAAATGCTCGATTTTGCCGCGCAAAGAGCTGAAAAAGAAGGTTTTTGGCAAACCAAGCATCTGCGTTTTGTGAAGGAGGGCGCGCAAAATCTGCCTCTGGCCGGAGACAGTCCCTATGACTTGGTGATCTCCGGCTTTGTACTTCGGAATCTTTATGAGATGATAGATAGGGTTTTGGAGGGGGTTCATCGCTCGCTCAAGAGCGGTGGGCAAATCAGTTTTTTGGATTTTACCGAGCCGCCCAATCCTATCATTTTGACTTTGTGGCGTTTTTACATGAATAGCGTTGTCGCGTTGTATGGCAAGGTCTTGTTCGGTAAGGATTACCCCGATTTTTATATGACCGAGTCCGCGAAACGATTTGTGAAGCCGGCTGAATTTGTAAAGAAATTGGAAAAAGCGGGCTTCAAAAATATCAAAACGCGCTCTTTTATGCTGGGCATTATCAGTTTGTATCAAGCGGAAAAATAGAGTGGGCAAAGGGTTTAAAAATTTAACGGAATTTATCGCGGCGCTCGAAAAAGCGGGAGAGCTCATTCGCATTCAACGCGTGGTGAACGCGGAGCTTGAAATCACCGAGATCACCGATCGCGTGTCCAAAAGTCCCAACGGCGGCAAAGCGTTGTTGTTCGAAAATGTGCGTGGTTTTAAAATGCCCGTTCTTATCAACGCGTTCGGTTCTTACAAGCGCATGGCGATGGCGATGGGAGCCGCGGACATTGAAGGCGCGGCGCATCGCATCAGCGCTTTTTTAGAATTAAAAGGCGTTCCCAAAGATTTTTCAGGCAAGGTCAAACTTCTGGGTCAATTGATTGACCTGTCCCATATTCCGCCCAAAATCGTTTCCAGCGGCGCCTGCCAAGAAATTGTTTTGACCGGCGACGACGTGGATCTGACAAAAATTCCCATTTTAAAATGCTGGCCCAAGGATGGTGGGCCTTTTATCACGCTACCGACAGTTTTCACCAAAGACCCTGAAACGGGCATTCGCAACGCCGGCGTTTATCGCATGCATGTGTATGACAAAAAAACGACGGGCATGCATTGGCAGACGCAAAAAGACGGCGCGATTCATTCGGACAAAATGCGTCGCCGTTCCAAAAAATTGGAAGTAGCGGTGGTGATTGGCGCGGATCCGGCGACGGTTTTTTCGGGGATCGTGCCACTGCCGTACGGGGTGGACGAGCTTTTCTTTTCCGGATTTTTAAGAAATGCGCCGGTCGAATTGATAAAATGCAAGACCATTGATTTGGAAGTGCCGGCGGAGAGCGAAATCGTTCTCGAAGGCTATGTGGATCCCGCGGACATGAGAGAGGAAGGGCCGTTTGGAGACCACACAGGCGTGTATACGCCGATTGAACTTTTTCCCGCGTTTCATGTGAAATGCATCACGATGCGAAAAAACCCGGTGTATCTGACAACAATTGTCGGAAAGCCGCCGATGGAGGATTATTATATGGGCAAGGCGATTGAGCGGACATTTCTGCCGATTTTAAAAAAGCAGATTCCGGAACTCGTGGACATGAATTTCCCGATGGAAGGCACTTTTAATAACGCGGTGATCGTGTCGCTGGACAAACAATATCCTCACCAGGCCAAAAAAGTCGCGCACGCGATCTGGGGGCTGGGACAGCTTTCATTCACCAAGGTGGTGATTGTGGTGGATAAAACCGTGGATGTGCATGACATTTCGGCGGTGACATTGGCGGTATTTAACAACATTGATCCGAAGCGGGATATCTTTTTTGTGGAAGGGCCGGTGGACACTTTGAATCACGCGGCGCCGGTACGCGACTTTGGATCGAAGGCCGGCATTGACGCGACCGCCAAATGGAAAGAAGAAGGCTACACGCGCGTTTGGCCGGATGAGATTGAAATGGATGTCGAGACCAAGAAAAAAGTCGATGGGATGTGGAAAGAATTGGGGATCGCCGAGTGATTTGGAGTAAGGTCAAAGTTTTTTTTGAAATGATCAAGTTTGAGCATACGGTGTTCGCGCTGCCGTTTGCGTATCTTGGCATGCTTTTGGCGCGACACACCTGGCCGACGCCGGAAAAGTTTATGTGGATCACGCTCGCGATGGTGGGCGCGCGGACGGCGGGAATGACGCTCAACCGTATCGCGGATTTGAAAATCGACCGGCAAAATCCCCGTACCAAAAATCGCGCGATGGTCACGGGCGAATTTTCGGTGTCTTCGGGATGGGTGGTGGCGACGATGTCGCTGGTGATTTTCTTTATCGCGGCGCGAATGTTGAACCCGTTGTGTTTCCAGCTTTCGTTTGTGGCGATTGTGCTTTTGTGCGGCTATCATTATGTGAAACGTTTTAGTTTTTTATGTCATTTCGCGCTGGGTTTGGTTTTGGCGTCCGCGCCGATCGGCGGATGGATCGCGGTGACCGGTGTTTTTTCGTGGATTCCGGTGTTTTTGGCGATGGCGGTGCTTTTTTGGGTGGCCGGGTTTGACATTCTTTACGGCCTGCAAGATTTTGAATTTGATAAAACGCATGGGCTTCATTCGGTGCCGGTCAAATTTGGGCAGACACAGGCGCTCAAGATCTCCGAATATTGTCATTTGACCGCGATTGTTTTCTTGATCGCGTTTGGAGTGATGGCGCATTTGGGGGTGTTGTATTGGGCGGGCGCCATGATTGTGGCGGGGCTTCTCAAAGTGGAACACTATCTGGTGGGGGACGGCAATTTATCGCGAATCAACTCGGCTTTTTTTACGATTAATGGGTGGATTGGGGTTCTTTTACTCGTATTTACATTTCTGGAAATATTCAGGTAACGTGTTAAAATGAAGAAAATTATAGTTGGGATTACGGGTGCTAGCGGGGCGATGTTGGGCGAGCGTTTTGTGAAGTTTTTGCTCGGCGCCGGACATGAAGTCCATGCGGTGTTGAGCGCCAGCGGCCAGACGGTTTTTAAGGAAGAGTTGGGGATCAAGGATTTTAAGAAGCATTTTGGCGCTTCGAAAAATTTACATGTGGCGTCCGCGGAAGATTTTGCGGCGAAGATTTCCAGCGGCTCTTCGAAGATTGACGCGATGGTGATTATCCCTTGCAGTCTGTCGACGGTAGGCGCGATCGCCAATGGCATCACGATGAATTTGATTCATCGGGCGGCCAGTGTGTCGATCAAGGAAAAACGACCCTTGATTTTAGTGCCGCGCGAAAGTCCGTTGAGCCCGATTCATTTGAAAAATTTGTTGTACTTGTCCGAGATCGGCGTGCACATCGTGCCCGCGACCACGGCTTTTTATCACAAGCCGAAAACGATTGAAGACATGGTGGATTTTACGGTAGGGCGTGTGCTCGACCTTTTAAAGATTGAACACCAGCTGTTCAAGCGCTGGCGTGAAAATTCAAGCGCGGAATAGGAGAGGCAATGCCATTCATCAAAGAATTCGCGGACATTTTTGAAAAAGTCAAAGCCGGGACTCGTTTAAGCGAAACCGACGGCATTCGTCTCATCAAAACCAACAATATCGCCGAGCTCGGCGCGATGGCGGACTTTGTGAAACGCCGCCTCCATGGCAATAAAGCGCATTTCACGCACAGCATCAACGTCAATCATTCCAATATTTGTGTGTTGAGCTGCAAATTTTGCGCTTTCGCCAAAAAGAAAAACGAAGAGGGCGCGTATGCGCTCAGCGTCGATGAAATTGAGCGGCGCGTCAAAGTGGCCGCTAGCCATGGCGTGTGGGAAGTGCATATCGTCGGTGGTTTGGATCCGGAGCTGAAACTTTCTTATTATGAAGAAATGCTGCGTCGCATCAAAAAAAGTTGTCCGGGAGTTTTGATTCAGGCGTTCACCGCGGTGGAGCTTGATTTTTACGCGCGTCTTGAAAAAATCAGCGCCGAAGAAGTGATTGATCGCTTGATCGCGGCGGGTTTGGGCGGCGTGCCGGGCGGGGGTGCTGAAATTTTTTCCGAGCGTGCCCGCGCTTTGATTTGCGCGCCCAAGATCAGCGCGACTCGTTGGCTTGATATTCACAAGATGGTGCATCGCGCGGGACTTCGTTCGAACGCGACCATGCTTTACGGGCATGTGGAAACGCCGGAAGAACGCGTGGATCACATGATTCGTTTGCGCGAGACACAGGATGAGACCGGCGGCTTTTTGGCATTTGTGCCTTTGGCCTTCCAACCGGATCACAATGAACTTTCTTATTTGCCCAGAACCAGTGGTATCACCGATATTCAGGTGTTGGCGACGGCGCGACTTATGATTGATAATTTCCCGCATATCCGCCAGCTTTGGAATTATGTCGATGAAAAATTAATTCACGTGGCGCTCGAATACGGCGTGGATGATTTGGGTGGCACCAATTTTGATGAAATCATCGCCAAGGCGGCCGGTTCCGCGTCTAAAGGGTTTACCTACGATGAGCTGGTGGGACTGATCCGCGCCTGCCATCACGAGCCGGTGGAAGTCAACAGCACGTACACGGCGATTCAAAAAGATTGTTTGGTGGCGCGATGAAGACCAGACTCGGCTCCATCGAATTTATTAATTCATTGCCGGTTGATTTGGGGATTTTGAACGGCGCGGTGCCGGTGGACGCGGAAATATTTCAGGGTTCACCTACGGTTCTCAATGAAAAAATTTTAAAAGGTGAAGTGGACATCAGCGCGGTTTCCGCGTTGTTTTATGCCGAGCATCAAAAGGATTTGATTTTACTCCCCAATCTTTCGATCAGCTCCGAAAGTTCAGTGGAGAGTGTGATTCTTTTTTCCCGCTATCCGGTGGAAGAGTTGGCGGGCAAAGATATTTATGTGACCAATAAAGGGCGCACGACGCCGGCGCTTTTGGAGATTTTGTGCCGCAAGCGTTATGGTTTTTGGCCTAGCTTTAAGGCACATGTGTCTAAAATTGAGGAATGGCCACAGAGCTGGGACGCGATGCTGTTGATCGGGGACGAAGCGTTGGAATGGAAACGCCGTCTGGTGGGAAGCGAATGGCGCGCGATTGATTTGGCGGAAGAGTGGCGGCATTGGACAAAATTACCCTTTGTTTTTGCGGTGTGGGTGGCGCGCCGTGCTTTTTATGAAAAACACGCGGAGGAAACCCGGCGTGTCCACGAAGCGTTGATTCGTTCTAAAATGTGGGGCGCTTCTCACATGTCCGAAGTGATGTTGGCTTCTGAGAAAAAGACGGAGCTTCCGGCGCCGACCTTGAAATCTTATTTTTCAAAACTTTCTTTTGATTTTGGTCAAAATCTAAAACGCGGTATGCGGACTTATTTTAACTACGCGGCCGAATGCGGGATGGTCGCGCCAGTGGGGGACTTGGAAGAAATAACGCTGGTCGCCGCTAACGCGAGTTCGACGCAGGGAAGCTCTGCGACGGTAGAAGCTATTTTGAAAAAGGCCTTGGATGGACAACGCGTCTCCGTCGAAGAGGGCGTAAAGCTGTATCACGAAGCTTCCTTGTTTGATTTGGGAGCCGTTGCCAACGAACTTAATTTAAGAAAAAATCCAGAATCTGCCAAGCGAGCCACCTTTGTGGTGGATCGCAATATCAATTACACCAATTATTGCAATACGTTTTGTAAATTTTGCGCGTTTTATCGTACGCCCGGGGATAAGAAAGAAGGTTATCTTAGAACCACCGAAGAAATTTTCCATAAAATTGAAGAATTGCTGGAGCTGGGCGGTACTCAAGTTTTGCTTCAAGGCGGACACAATCCGGAGTTGGGGATTGAATACTACGAAGACATCACTCGCCGCGTTCACACGAAATTTCCTCAAGTGCATGTGCATTCTTTTTCCGCATCGGAAGTGTGGCATATCACCAAGGTTTCCAATTTGACGGTGCGTGAAGTGCTTTTGCGTTTGAAGGCGGCGGGTCTTAATAGTTTGCCCGGCGGCGGCGCGGAAATTTTGGTGGATCGCGTTCGTCAGGCGGTCAGCCCACTCAAGACCACGGTCGCGCAATACTTTGAAGTGCATCGCACGGCGCATGAAGTGGGACTGCGAAGCACTTCCACGATGGTTTATGGTCTCGGGGAGACGGTCGAAGAACGGATGCAGCATTTTGAAGGTTATCGCACCCTGCAAGACAAAACCGGAGGATTTCGCGCCTTTATTCCCTGGAGTTTTGAATCCGAATCCACCGAAATGCAGATGCCGCGTCAAACCGGCAGTGAATATCTCCGCATGATCGCGCTCTCGCGCATCATGCTCGACAATATTCAGCATGTGCAAGCGGGTTGGGTGACGGAAGGGCCGAAGCTTTCGCAGTTGGCGCTTCTTTATGGTGCCGATGATTTTGGCGGCATTTTGATGGAAGAAAATGTAGTCTCCGCCACCGGTAGTGATCATCTGTATACGGGCGTGACGAGGGAAGAGGCCGTTCGCTTGATTTCGGAAACCGGAAAAATAGCCACCCAGCGCAATACCAATTACGAAATCGTCAAAGTGCATTTGCCGGCGCCTTCGCTGGTCACGGCCTAGACGTCTCTCCCATGAAAATTCCTCTGATCGACCTGTCGGGTGAATATCGTCCTATCCAAAGCGCTATCGAACGCTCGATTCATGAGATTTTTGAAAGCAAACATTTTGTCTTAGGGGAGCATCTGAGCCGCTTTGAAGAAGAGTCGGCGAAGTATCTCGGTGCCAAATTTGCGATTGGCCTGGCCTCCGGCACGGACGCGCTTTATCTGGCGCTTGTCGCGCTCGGCATCGGTTCCGGTGATGAAGTCATCACGACACCGTTTAGTTTTTTTGCCACGGCCAGTTGTATCGCCCGTACCGGCGCTCGTCCGGTTTTTGTGGACATTGACCCGGCAACCTTTAACCTGGATCCTGAAAAAATTAAAAGTAAAATCACTCGCCGCACCAAGGCGATATTGCCGGTGCATTTGTTTGGATTGTCCTGCAACATGGAAGCGATTATGAAAATCGCGGCCAAACATTCTTTGGCGGTGGTGGAAGACGCCGCTCAGGCCTTTGGAGCCGAATTTCAGGGAAAAAAAGTCGGGACAATCGGCACCGCGGGTTGTTTTTCTTTTTATCCAACAAAAAATCTGGGAGCGGCCGGGGATGGGGGCATGCTCACCACCTCTTCCAAAGAAATGGCCGAAAAAATCCGTCTTCTCCGTGATCACGGCGCACCAAAAAAATATTATCACACCTTGGTTGGGCTCAACAGCCGCTTGGACGAGATTCAGGCGGCCATTCTCCGTATCAAATTAAAACGGCTCGATCATTGGAATCAAAAACGTATCGGGCACGCCAAGCATTATCAACAAGGCCTTCAAAATCTGCCGCTGGAATTGCCGGTCACGCCGGAAAACACAAAGCCTATTTTTCATTTGTATTCGGTGATGGCAGAACGGCGCGACGCCTTGATGAGCTTTTTAACAAAAAAAGAGATCGGTTGCGGCGCTTATTACCCGCTACCGCTTCATCTTCAGCCTTGTTTCAAGAGTTTGGGGTATAAAAAAGGGGATTTCCCGGTGAGCGAAAGCACGGCGGACAAAATTTTGTCACTGCCGATGTATCCCGAGCTTTCAGTCAAATCAGTGGACACCGTTATCGAGGCTGTCAGAGGATTTTTTCAGTGATTTACGTTTTTTTACCCGCCTACAATGAAGAAATCGCGCTTCCGCGTCTGCTCAAAAAATTTGACGACGTTTTAAAAAAACACGCGCTTGCCTATCGCATTGTGATTCAGGACGACGGCAGTTCCGACCGGACAGTCGCGGTCGCGGAGGAACTTGGGCGTCAGTATCCGGTCACGGTATTGCGTCACGAAGTCAATAAAGGCCTTGGCGAAACCATGCGTGACGGGTTTGGTTATCTGATTAAGACGATCGCGGACGAGGACATGGTTGTGACTTTGGACTGTGATGACACGCATGAACCCAAATTCGTCCCGGCGGCGGTTGAAAAATTAAACAGCGGCTATGATGTGATCTGTTTGTCGCGTTTTTGTCCCGGCGGCGGCTCGGAAGGGCTTTCGGCCTCCAAAACATTTTTAAGCCAGGGCGCGGGTTTCTTTTTAAAATTCTTTTTTCCGATTCGCGGTGTGAGGGAGTATAGCTGTAATTTCCGGGTATTTCGCGGGGCGATTTTAAAAAAGGCGGATCGGGTTTTTGGAAAAGGTTTTATTCAGATGGCGCATTTGGGTTTTGCGGTAGCGCCTGAGATTTTAGTCAAGATGCGGATGCTTGGCGCCAAAATCGCCGAAGCGCCTTTTGTCCTGCGATACGATCAAAAGCCGACCGCCAGTAAAAATGTGCCCATGCGCACGATCAAGGGTTATTTTGCGATTGTGTGGAAGTATTGGGGTCGGAAGGCTTGAACGTCCTCCCGTTTTACCTTAAAAGAGCCTACTATTTTGCCAGCGTCGCATCGCTGGGGCTGATCGCCTGGGTGAGTTGGCATTTTGGTGAAACCAATCTTCCGCCGCTTCTTCCAGTTGTCCGAAATCTCACGCTCGCGCTGTACGCTAATTGGTTTTTGAGCTACGCGCTTTTTGTCTCGGATCCCGGCATTGAAAATGAAAAACCCTCCGGATGGATTTGGCTAGCGGCTATCGGCGCGTGTCTTTCCTTGATGCGTCCTGTTTTTTCGGGGGATTTGCTGGAGTATTTGATTCGTGGACGCATGCTCGGCATCTATCATGTCAGCCCTTATCGTTTTATTCCGCTTGATTTCCCGAACGATCTTTTGCGTCCGTATTCGGTGTGGGTCAAAAACCCGGATTCCTACGGGCCGTTGTCGGTGTATTTGCAGACCCTGCCGGCGATGCTTTTTAAAACATCCATCACCGGCATGATTTGGGCGTACAAGATGATGATTCTTGGTTTTTACGCGGTCGCTGTCGTATTTTTTTGGAAAATCATTCAGCATCTAAGACTGGCCAGTGCCGGGCGGCTTTGGGCGATGTTCGCGTATTGTCCGCTTTTTGTGGTGTTGGCGTTCATCGATGGGCACAATGATATTTTGATGGTGGCTTTTTCGGTGATTTCGCTCTATTTTTTACTGCGGCATCAGTTCACGCGAGCCTTTGTTTTTTGGACGCTGGCGTTTTTAGTGAAGTACATGGTCGCCATCCATCTGCCGTTTATGATTCTCTACGCGTTGAGACACAAATGGAGCGAGAAAAAAACGTTTCCGTGGCGTTTTATCGCCGGCCAATTGATTTTAAATTTGGTGCTCATCGTCGCGTGTTTCGCGCCTGTCTGGGCGGGGAGTGACACCTTTTTGGCAATTTTCCGGCAGAAGGGCGCTTTCTACACCAACACCTTTCCGTATTTATTTTATTTGATCCCGAGCCATTTCGGCGTGGTTCTGGATCAACAATTCCTTAAAACACTTTTTTTGAGTTTGTTTGGAGCCGGCTATCTTTATTTGCTGGCGCGGTGCTGGAAAGGGGCGGGGGAGCCAGCGGAAGATTTTTTTCGTATTCTCAGTTTGAGTTATCTAGCATTTTATTTGTCGCTTCCAAGCCCGATGGGATCCTGGTACATGCTTTGGGCGGTTCCTTGGATCGTGTTGGCGCGCTGGAACAATAAAATGCTACTCATTTTGCTGTATTCGGCGGCCGGACTTTTGGGTTTTTATAAACGGTACAATTTTTTGTTTGCCGGCGCCTTGATGGTGTATGGCGCGGACTGGCTTTTCCGGCGATATTCGGGGAAATCCGCCGCGGAATAATTTTATTTAGGGTTCCCAAGCATCTGTGCTACAATTCTTAAAATTATGGACACCCAGATTATAAAACTACCCTCCGACCAGGACATTTCAGGTCGCGATTTAGGAAAAGAAGAGCTCGAACTTCTCAAAGAAGTTCTGGCTTCCGGCGTTTTGAATTCCACCAAGGGCACGAAAGTGGCGGAGTTTGAGAAAAAATTTGCCGAAGCGCACGGCTCAAAATTTTGTACGGCCATGGCCTCTGGAAGTGCCGGCGTTCATTCGGCTTTGGCGGCGCTGGATTTAAGCCCGCTCGACGAAGTCATTACGACCCCGATCACGGATATGGGCGCGATCACGCCGATTATTTATCAGGGTGCGGTTCCGGTGTTCTGCGATGTGGACCCCTTTTCCTATAATGTCACGGCTGCGACCATTCAAAAGAGAATTACCCCCAAAACCAAGGCGATTATTGTCACGCATCTTTTTGGCAATCCCTGCGAAATGAATGAAATCATGGCAGTGGCGCGGGAACGCGGCATTCCGGTGATTGAAGATTGCGCGCAGGCGTTTCTGGCGGAATATCGCTCCAAAAAAGTCGGCACCATCGGGGATATC
>JAHFFN010000074.1 GCA_023247915.1 Candidatus Omnitrophota bacterium | reverse complement strand
CAAAGAAAAATTGATCGAGATTCTTAAAAAATATTTTACCGCTAACGCTTGAGGGAAAGACGCATAAACTATGCTGCCCGCAATCCATATCAAACGCACGATCGATTTCAACAAAGGCTTCCGTTCGCTTTTGGAGGTGTTGAAGCTGGTGGCGGTTTCGGAGTATCATAATTTAGAGCATAAACTCAAAACTTTTTCACGCTTACAGAGCGGGCTGGGAGAATTTTTCGCGTGCATCGATACTAAAAAAATCGATCACCCTTTTTTAAATGCGTCGGACAAGCCGACAGCGGTGGTGGCGATCACCTCCGACGCGGGACTGCTGGGCGGTATTAACATGCAGGTGGTGAGCCGGGCGGTGGGGTTGGTGCGCGAGCTGAACGGGTATTTGGTGATTGTCGGGGAGCGCGGCGTCAATTACGCGCAGGACTCGGGACTACCCTTCGCGCATTTTGGAGGCATCGTGGACAGCCGGCGATACGCGCAGGCCTGCGAAGTCCGTGATTTTTTAACGCAGAAGGTCATGGCCGGGGAATTTGGGGGGCTCAAAGTCGTCTACCCCAGAGCCCATTCTTTTGTGGTGCATCGCGTGGAGGTTGAGACGTTTATTCCGTTTACTTTGCCGGAGAGCGCCGAACCTCAAAAAGCGGCCGCTACCAAAAAAGATAAGGACAAAGAAATTATTTTTGAATCCACGCCATCCCAAATGATTGAATACTTGGCGTACATTATTTTTGGCCAACGTTTGTTTGAAATTTTTGGTTACAGCCGTGTTTGCGAACAGGCGGCTCGTTACCTTCATTTGGAGGAAAGCTGCAGCAAGATTTCTGAGATGAATAAAAAATTACTGCTTCAATATTTTCGCCGGCGTCATGAAATTATCGATTCCAACATGAGGGAACTTTTTTCCGCCAGGAGCATTTATGCCAAGTAGTAACGGAAAAAAAATAATCCCCGGAAAAGTGGTCAGCGTGCAAGGCCCGGTCGTGGACGTCAAATTTGAAAGCCCCGCGGATGTGCCGGACGTGTACGGCGTGATTTACGCTCAAACCATGGACAATCGCCGCCTGACCCTGGAAGTCGCCGAACATTTGCCCAACAATATCGCGCGCTGTATCTCGATTCAATCCACGCTAAATCTTCAGCGTTCGGCGTCCGCGACGCCCACCGGAGGAGCCATTGAGATTCCTGTCGGAGACTGTTTATTTACCCGCGTTATCAACTGCGTGGGAGAGCCGATTGATCAAGGTCCGCCGATTGTATCCAATTTGTACAGCCCCATCCGCCGCCCGGAGTCGGGCACACGCGTGCCGGATTTTTCTAAGGAAAAAATCAAAGGCGATGAACTCTTGGAAACGGGAATTAAAATTATCGATCTTCTTTATCCGCTGGTCAAAGGCACTAAAACCGGGATTCTGGGAGGCGCCGGTTTAGGGAAGAGCGTTTTGATGCTTGAAATTATTCAACATATCGTTCAAAAGCATCAAGGCAGCTGCGTGTTCGCGGGCATCGGGGAACGTCTCCGTGAAGGAAACGAACTTTATTATGAATTGCGTGAACACGGCCTTCACACCAAAACCATGATGACATTCGGTCAGATGAATGATCCTCCGGGCGCGCGTTACAGCGTCGCGATGACGGGGATTACGATGGCCGAAGCGGTTCAACGCCAAAATAAAGACGTGATTTTTTTCGCAGACAATGTTTTTCGTTTTATTCAGGCGGGCGCCGAGATTTCCACGTTGTTGGGTCGCGTGCCTTCCGAAACGGGTTATCAACCCACCTTGATCGCGGAGTCCGGCGAGTTTCATGAGCGCATCCGCGATTCTCAAGGGTCGGGCGGATCTATCACTTCGATTGAAGCCGTCTATGTGCCGGCGGACGATTTGACCGATCCGGCGGTCGTCGCGATCTTTACCTTTTTAAACTCTCTGATGGTGTTGTCTCGTGAACGTGTGCAGATGGGTCTTTATCCAGCCATCGATCCGCTCCAATCCTCTTCGTCCAATTTGGATCCGGACATTGTGGGGCAACGGCATTATGACGTGTCCCAAGAAGTCTTAAGAATTTTCCAAAAATACGAGGAACTTCGCCGTATCGTGTTGGTTATCGGTATCGACGAACTGTCCAAAGCGGATCGTACGATTTACGAACGCGCGCGCAAAATCCAAAACTTTTTGACCCAGCCGTTTACGGTGGCCGAACGCTATACCGGAAAAAAAGGGGATCACGTGGACGTGCGTTTGACGTTGGACGGGTGCGAACGGATTATTTCCGGAAAAATGGATAAGAAGCCGGAGCAGGAGTTTTACATGATCGGCGCGCTTCCATCCTAGGAGATTTTTGATGTTACTCGGCGAATTTTTACTTTCTCAAAAATTAATTACCAAGGAGCAGTTGGAAGCCGCGCTGGCCGAGCAAAAATTGTCCGGGGAGTTTTTGGGCGCGATTCTTGTTCGAAAAAAAATGGTGCGCGAGGAAGAGATGCTGGTGGCGCTTTCCAAGCAGTTTCGCATTCCTTTTATCAGTCTTAAAAACCAGCAAATTGATTGGAATGTGACGGCGCGTTTTACTTCGTCGCTGGTGGTGGATCACCGGTGCTTGCCTTTGAAAGAAGACGAAAGCGGGATCACGATGGCGATTGTCAATCCTTTGGACGTGACGGCGATCAGCCAGGCGGAAAAAGAAGCCAGGAATACCCATGTCCATCTGGTGCTCGTTTCTTCGGAAGACATGGAAAACGCGCAAAATATTTATCGCCGCCAATTGGCCGATAAAATCAAAAAACTTTTTGGATGAGATAAAACATGCTAAGCAAAATTGACACTTTACTTTCAAAAGCCATTCTCGAAAAAGGCATGCTGTCTCAGGAGGTTTTGACACCTCTCATTGATGAGGCGCAGGCTTCCAAAGAAAGTCTTTTTGCCGCGCTTCTGAAAAAAAACATCTTAACCGAAGAGGTGCTTTTAAAAAGCGTCTCGGATCTGATTCGCATCCCGGTGTTGGATTTACCGCACTTAAAACCCGAAGCGGGCGCGACAGAAAAAGTACCGCTCAAGGTCGCGGAATATTACCGGATGCTGCCCATGAAACTTGAGAAGCGAAAATTGACGGTGGCGGTCTCGGCGCCTTTGGATTTGAGAACGCAGGACGATATCCGCGCGCATCTGGGCTATGAAGTGGATTATGTGCTGGCTCGTGAAAAGGACATCACCGAAGCACTCAAGAAAACATACGGACTCGCGGCGGGCACCATCGGCGAGATGATGGCCTCAACACCGGCTCAGGCCGTGTCTTTGAGTTCCGATGCGTTTGAAAAAATTGAATCGATTGAAAATGTCGAAAAAATGGCCGGCGACGCGTCTATCGCGAAGCTTGTCAATCAGATCATTTTAGAAGCTTTTCGCAAGCGTTCCACGGATATTCACATTGAGCCTTATCGCGGCAAAGTGAAATTGCGTTATCGCATTGACGGTCTTTTGTATAACGCCAATGTGCCCCCGGAAATCGGACGTTTCATTCAACCTATTTTGTCACGTATCAAAATCATGGCCAACTTGAATATCGTGGAAAAAAGATTGCCTCAGGATGGTCGCGCGATCGTGAAGGTGGAAGAAACGACATTGGATTTGCGTGTTTCTTCGATTCCGACGCCCTACGGAGAAAGCGTCGTGATCCGTCTTTTGCCCACCAACCGGATTTTTGATTTGGGACAATTAGGGCTGAACGCTGACCAACTGAAGATTTTTGACGGCCTGATCAACAAACCACACGGCATTATTTTTATCACCGGCCCCACAGGAAGCGGTAAATCCACGACACTTTACGCCTGTTTGAATAAAATCAACACCGAAGACCGGAAAATCATCACCATCGAAGACCCGGTGGAATACGAGATGGAAGGGGTAACGCAAATCCAAGTTTCCTCCAATATCGGACTTGATTTCGCCAAGGGGCTCCGCAGTATGTTGCGCCACGATCCAGATGTCATGATGGTGGGAGAGGTGCGTGATTTGGAGACCGCGGAAATGGCAATTCGTGTGGCGCTCACGGGTCATTTAGTTTTTTCCACGCTTCACACCAATGATTCTGCTTCCGGCGCCACTCGTCTTGTGGATATCGGGATCGCACCGTATTTGGTGGCTTCGAGCATCGAGGCATTTATCGCCCAGCGTTTGGTACGCACGCTTTGCCAAAAATGCAAAGAGGAAGACACGGATTTTTCTCCGGAAATTAAAAAACAAATCGGCCGAGAGCTGAATATGGCGACGGAAAAATTTAAAGTGTATCGCGGCAAAGGATGCGATACCTGTAATTTTTCGGGATTTTGGGGGCGGTTGGCGATTTATGAGATCTTGCTTTTAAACGATAGTCTGAAGCAACTGGTCACGCGCAAGGCCACGGCGGGTGAGATCAAGCGCCAAGCGGTGAAACTGGGTATGAGAACTTTACGTCAAGATGGTTGGCTCAAAGTGATTGGGGGACTCACCACGCCTTCGGAAATTATCGAGGCCACCCAAGACGATGAGGATCACAGTTTTATGCAGGCGTCTGAGGTGGGGGACGACAACAAATTGGAGGGTGATTTTTTAGAGGCGTTGAATCGTCATTATCCTCAGATCAAACGTCAGGGTGGGGGGTTGACTGGGGAAGAGCGACGGATTTTCCTGCGCTTGGATTGCGATCACGTGGCCGTCTTTTATCGCGTTATCAAGGTGGGTACCCAAGAATCGCTGTCCACGACGCTCACGGAAGAACGGACTTTATCCAAAAATATCAGCGCTGGCGGGATTCTTTTTTATTCCAATGAATTGATTATCGCTGGGTCTATTTTAGAGCTTCGCTTTCAAATTCCCGCCTCTGAAGACCGCATCGAATGTCTGGCGCGTGTGGTGCGTTGCGAAAAAATAGAGGTAGAAGGAATTTATGAAGTTGGTTCTTGTTTTCTGGACCTGTCCGCCAAAGACCGGGCAAAACTTGAACGTTTTATAGAGAAAGAAGCAAAATAAATGGGCACTTTTTCCTATCGCGCCAAACGAGGCCCCAATGACACCGCGACCGGCGTGATCGAAGCGGATAATCTGGATGACGCGGTAGAAAAGCTAAGCGCTCAAGGATTGATTCCGGTGCATCTTCAGGAAGAAGCCAAGGGCACCGTTCATGAATCCAAAAAAGCGGCGTCTCAGAAACCGGCGGAGCCTCGAGAGAAAAAAACCGCTACCATCGCTTTATCCAAAACCAAGATAAAAATCGCGCCACCACCCCTTTTTGACCGGGTCAAATCCTCGGACATCACTATTTTCGGACGTCAACTGGCGAGTCTCACCAAAGCCGGTGTGCCGATCTTGCAGGCGCTTTGGATTATTTACGAGCAATCCCA
>JAHFFN010000028.1 GCA_023247915.1 Candidatus Omnitrophota bacterium | reverse complement strand
CTCCCATTCTCTTGAGAACTTCTAAAAGCCCTGTTCGCGTTGGATTATCTAAAACCGATTTAAATTGAATCGTTGTGTCGGGAACCAATAAGGCAATCGCCATAAAAAATGCCGCGCTAGCAATATCCCCCGCGATTTCAAAACTTTTAGCGGAGAGCTTTTGTCCTCCCTGAACGGAAACGGTATTACCGGAAATCTCGACCTTGGCGCCAAAATGAGATAAAAACCGCTCCGAATGATCCCGGGATTTGACCGGCTCCGTCACGCTCGTTTTTCCTTTCGCGTAAAGTCCCGCCAAAAGAATCGCGGATTTGACTTGCGCGCTGGAAATGGCCAGTTTCGCGTCAATCGCCTTTAAAGAAGCGCCTTCGACTGTCAGCGGCGCGTAATTGGCATTGTCCCGACCCTCGATCTTGGCACCCATTTGTTTCAAGTAATCCGTCACGCGTCGCATGGGGCGATGAGAAAGCGAAGGATCACCGGTGAGAGTCGCTTTAAAATTTTGCCCCGCCAAAATTCCCATGAGCAGGCGAATGGAAGTGCCGGAATTTCCGAGATAAATTTCATTTTTGGGCGCTTTGAGACCCTGAAGACCCGTGCCCTTGATTTCAACTTCTGTCGGGGAAATAGTTTTGATGGCCACTCCCATCGCCTCAAAGGCTTGGCGCGTGCAAACACAATCCTCCCCGGACAACACATTGGTAAAACGGGAAACACCGTCGGCAAGGGATCCAAAAATAATCGCGCGATGCGACAGCGATTTGTCCCCGGGAAAAGAAAGGACTCCCGAAACAGGCGTATTTATTTTTTTAATCTTCACAAAACTCATTTAGACTCTGCCTTACCCGCATCCTCAATGGCTTCTTTTATCAAATCCGGCAACGGACTCTCAAAACTCATTATCTTATTATTTTTAGGATGAGTAAATCTGATTTTTGAGGCGTGTAGCATCAGCCGTGAAGCGCGGGTACCCGTCTTTCCATAAACCGTGTCCCCGACCACCGGATGTCCCAAGTGAGTCAAGTGCACGCGGATTTGATGGGTGCGCCCCGTCGCGATGCGAAGCTCCAAAAGTGTCATTCCGCGAAAACGCTTTAGCACCTTGTAGTACGTGAGCGCCTCCCGGGCATTTTCTTTTTTGGAAACAGCCATTTTCTGGCGAATATTGGGATCGCGGCCGATTCCCGCCTCAATATGACCTTCGTCAAATTCCACGCGCCCATGCACCAGCGCCGTATAAAACTTGGACAAACTGCGCTCGGCAAATTGCGCAGCAAGACCTTTGTGCGCGGCATTATTTTTGGCGACCAAAATTAGACCCGAGGTCGCCTTATCCAAACGATGCACAATCCCCGGCCGATCCGATCCGCCCGCGTTAGACAAAGAGGTTCCCCGCCCCATCAAGGCCTGAACCAATGTCCCCTTTTTATGCCCTGCCCCCGGATGAACAACCATGCCCTCCGCTTTATCAATCACCAAAAGACTGTCGTCTTCATAGAGGATTTTTAAAGGAATATTTTCTCCCGTCAAAGCGGAAGAAATAAGCGGCGGCAATTCACCGGAGATCAAATCTTTTTCTTTTACCAAATCACGCGGCTTGGCGGGTTTGCCGTTTAAAAAAATCTCCCCGCGTTCCAAGGCTTTTTTGACGGTCTGGCGCGAATATTCACCCGCGAGCGCTTCCGCTAAAAAAGTATCGATGCGCTTCGGAGCGTATAAAAAAGGAACTTCCAGAGAAAGAGTTTTCATTTTTTGACCTGCCGGCTCACCAGGCAAAAAGAAAAAATAGCCACGACCGCCAAAAGCACGCTTGTCCACTGGGGAACCGTCCAACCCGCATACAATAACTGGTCTCCCCTCAAAAATTCCAAAGCAAAACGTCCGAGCGCGTAAATCAAAAGGTAAATGCAAAAAAGTTTTCCGCTTGGCTTCACTCTCGGAGCGGCTTGAAATAACCCCCACGCTAAAATAAACAAAAACAAAGACTCGTATAATTGCACCGGCAAGCGCGGGTTGAGATCACCGTCAAAAACAACGCCCAGCATCGAATGAGAAACTCGGCCATAACAGCATCCGTTAAAAAAACAACCCAAGCGTCCGAGCGCGTGCCCCAACGCCAAATGCGGCGTGAAAAAATCGCACCATTTTAAAATCGGCCATCCCTTCCAGCGGGCATAGATCACTCCTGCCAACACCGACACGGTAAAACCGCCGTACCATACCAGTCCGCCCTCATGAATATTCAAAGCCTGCCAGCCGTCAGAGCGATAATCATCCATATGCTGTGCCACATAAAAAAGACGCGCGCCCACAATCCCAAAAACAAAAAGGATAAACAAAAGATCATTGGCTTCCTGCACACTGAAACCCAGGGTGCGAGCTCGCCGGTTGACGAGAAAGAAATTAACAAGCATCGCGAGCGCGATAAAAAACCCGTACGAATAAATCGTGATGGTTTTCCAGTGAAAAAGAATCGGATACATCGACTAGACCGCCTGTTTCTTGGATTGAAATAATCCGGCTAAAATCAAAAATACTCCCACGGAGATAAAGCTGTCCGCTAAATTAAAAACAGGCCAAACCCTAAAATCCAAAAAATCAATCACGTAGCCAAAATGCACGCGATCATAAAGATTGCCAGCCGCGCCACCCACAATCAACGCCCAGCCCAGATCCGTGCTCCGGTACCCGCGCCGGAAACCGCGGAATAAATAAATCCCAAGCGCGATCACGGAAATCCAAGACACACACTGCAGAAATAGGATGGAATTTTTTAGAATCCCGAAAGCCGCTCCGGGATTGTTGACACGAGTCAGATGAAACACGCCCGGAATCACCGGTTGCGTCTGACCTGTTGAAAGTTGTTTTAAAACCAGGATCTTGGAAGCACGGTCGAGCAAAAATGCCAGAGGGACGACCGCCGGAAGAAAAAACTTTTTAATCAAAGAAGATTACTTCTTCTTTTTTTCCTGCTTTTCCTGACAAGGCACGCAAAGTTCGGCGTAAGGAACCGCTTTGAGGCGAATCTTGGAGATTTTTTTATTGCAAAGCTCGCAAAGACCAAAAGTTTTTTCGTCTATTTTTTCCAGAGCCGTGTCGATGCGCTTGACGATCTCTTGCTCGTTGTCGGCAAGTCTCAAGGAAAATTCACGGTCGTAATTGTCGGTCGCCATGTCCGCCATGTGCAAGCTGTACGCGGACAAATCGCCGGCGGCTTCACGCTGGGAAGTCTTCAAGGTATCGTTGGCGATATGCTCGATGCCCTTCATGAGCGCCACTTTTTTCTTGATCAATATTTCTTTAAATAAACTCGCTTCTTTTTTATCCATGAGATACCCCTTTAACAACATCCGCGCATCGATAGCACAGAGCCGGATGCTCTTTATCTTTTCCGACGGATTCCCGATAATTCCAACAACGTTCGCATTTGACGCCGGAAGCTTTAACCACCGCCACCGACATCGGAGAACCGTTGGCGCCGGATCCGGTGGCAAGCGTTACATGCGACACCAAAAGTAAACCCGGCAAATCCTTCTCAAAATTCTTCAAAAAATCACGATCTTCATTTCTAAAGAAAGTTAATTCTACATCAGCCTCCAACGAATTGCCAATCTCTTTTTTCTCCCGCTTCTCTTCGATGGCTTTTAGCACCTGATCGCGTATTAAAAGGAATTTTTGCCACTTTTCCTCCAGGCTCGCCTGCCGGTATTTGGGATTAGGCTTGGGCCAAGCCTCTAAATGGATGCTTGAGGTTTTTCCGGCATTTTGCCAGACCTCTTCACAGGTAAAACTCAAAACCGGCGCCAAAATTCTTGTCAGAACCGAAAGAATCTCATAAAGCACGGTGCGGGCGGAACGGCCGGAGACTGAACGCAACGCATCCGTGTAAAGCCTGTCCTTTAAAGCATCCAAATAAAAAGCGGACATTTCGATCACACAAAAATTATAAACCAGGTGATACACGCGGTGCATCTGATAGCTTTCGTAGGCATTTTGCACTTCTTCTTTCAGAAGCTCTAGCTTCGAAAGAGCCCACCGATCTACTTCCAAGAGCTCATCGTACCCGAGCGCGTCTTTCTCGGGGTTAAATCCGTTCAAATTGCCGATCAGGTAGCGGAGCGTATTGCGAATCTTGCGATAACCTTCGGACAAACGCGTCAAACTGTCGGGCGAAATGCGGATATCGTCAGAAGTGTCGCTTGAGACTACCCAGAGCCTCAGGATATCGGCGCCATATTGTTTCATCACGTCCAGCGGCGAGATCACATTGCCCTGGGATTTGGACATTTTCTTTCCTTCGCCGTCGACGATAAACCCATGGGTCAATACCGTTTGATACGGCGCCTGTCCTGACATTCCTACCGATACCAAAAGCGAACTTTGAAACCACCCACGATGCTGATCGCTTCCCTCCAGATACAAATCCGCTGGGAAATGCGCCTGTTCATCTTCGCAAAGCAAAGAAATATGGCTGGCGCCCGATTCAAACCAAACATCCAAAATATCCTCGCCCTTTTTCAAATCTTTGCGCTGACATTTAGGGCAAGAGGCTTTGCCTTCGGACAAATCCATCGCCGAAAGACGAAACCAGGCATCGGAGCCTTCCTTACGAAAACGGTCGCGAATGCGCCGGATCAGTGCCGGATCCAAAAGCGCTTCTTCACAGCTAGAGCAATACAAAACCGGGATCGGAATCCCCCAATAACGCTGACGCGACAAACACCAATCCGGGCGCGACTCCACCATCCCTGAAATACGGTTTTCTCCAACTTCCGGCACCCAGCGCGTTTTCCGGATGGTTTCGATTAATTTCTGACGGAGCCCTAAGCGATCCACTCCCATAAACCATTGCTTGGTGGCGCGCGTGATCACCGGATTTTTACAGCGCCAGCAGTTGGGATACGAATGTTTGATTTTCCCGGAGTGAATTAAATTATTTTTCTGAAAAATAACGTCGATGATTTTGTCATTGGCTTTCAAGATAAATTGATTGTGCCACTCGCCGGTTTCTTCCTTAAATTTTCCTTTTCCATCCACCGGCATCAGCGTTTGAAGCTTGTACTTGGCGCCCGTGCGATAGTCATCGATGCCATGACCCGGAGCGGTGTGCACGCATCCGGTGCCGTCGGTGGCTGAGACATAGTCTGCCAGAACAATGCTTGAGTTTCTTGGCAAGAAGGGATGCTCGGCTTCCATCCCCTCAAGCTCTTTTCCTTTTTTCCTTAAAAGAATTTCAAAATCATCCGGCGCTTCGGGCGAAGCCAGCTTCATCACGGTCGGTAGCAGGCTTTCGATCATAATCAAGATGCCATGCGCCTTGGTTTTGACAAAAACATAATCCAAATCAGGGTTGAGCGCCACCGCCACATTCGCTAAAAGCGTCCAAGGGGTGGTGGTCCAAACCGCGAAAGAAACTTTGTCCGAGCCGCTTAAACGCACATTTTTTTTGGCAAGCTCTTCTTTGGAGACGGGAAATAAAATATAAATCGAAGGCGACACATGATTTTCGTCGTATTCCAGCTCCGCTTCGGCGAGGGCGGTTTCACAACTCACGCACCAATGCACCGGCTTTAAGCTCTGATAAATAAATCCTTTTTCAACCAACACGGCGAAGGCCTCGATCACCGACGCTTCAAAATCGGGATTTAGCGTCAAATAGGGTTTTTGCCACTGGCCGAAAATCCCGAGACGCTGAAACTGCGCGCGCTGTTTGTCCACAAATCCGAGCGCGTATTTGGCGGCCTTCTCGCGAAAAGCGATGGGATCGATCTCGTATTTGGTGATTTTTAATTCTTTAAAGAGTTGATGCTCCACCGGCAGACCGTGACAATCCCATCCCGGCACATAGGGCGCGTCAAAACCGCGCATCGTTTTGTATTTCACAATCGTGTCTTTTAAGATTTTGTTGAGCGCGTGACCCATGTGAATATCGCCGTTGGCGTACGGAGGGCCGTCATGAAGAATAAATTTTTTGCGGCCTTTGGAAAGCTCGCGGATCTTGGCGTAAATGCCAGACTCTTCCCACTTTTGCAAAAGCACAGGCTCCCGCTGAGGCAAATCCGCCTTCATCGGAAAATTAGTCTGGGGAAGATTTAAAGTTGTCTTGTAATCGTTCTTTTGACTCAATGGAAACGCACCGCCAGACCTAAAAGCGTTTGGATGAGAAATATTTTCAAGAAATACAAAAGTAGCAGCGCCAAAAGCGGCGACAAATCAATGCCGATGCGATGCGTCGGAATCAAACGCCGAAACGGCGCCAGCACCGGCTCGGTGGTTCTTTCGATGAATTGAACAATCGGGTTGTACGGATCCGGACTCACCCAACTCAAAAGCGCGCGAATCACAATGAGCCACCACAACGCTTCGATCAAATAACCCAACACCACGGCTGTGGCTTGAAAAAAATTACCCAGAACAAACATTATTTGTTCCCCCTCATCTGAATAGACCGTTTGCAAGCGGATTTGATCGCTTCCTGCACCGCTTTTCCAAAACCATAACGCTTGAATGATTTGAGCGCCGCTTCGGTAGTCCCGCCTTTGGAGGCCACGCGCTCGATCAGAACCTCGGGGTCTTCCCCATTCTCAATCATGACACGTCCGCTTCCCAGCGCTGTTTGATAAACCAATTTTTTGGCAATATCCACTTTCATTCCCATGCCATGCGCGGCTTCGATCATTTTCTCGGCCAATAGAAAAAAGTAAGCCGGTCCGGAACCGCTTACGGCCGTCACCAAATCCAACATTTTTTCCGGCACCTGAACAAATTCCCCAAAAGCCGACAAAATCGCTTCCGCGATTTTACGGTCTTTGGCGGAAGCATGCTTTCCTAGAGAAAAAGCGGACATCCCCGCTCCTACCAGCGCCGGCATATTGGGCATCACCCGTATCACAGAAATCGGGCGCTTAAAAAAACTGTCGATGGACGAAAGCGAAACACCGGCAGCGATGGAAATTACCAGCGCGTCTTTTTGAACGCCAGTGGCGATCTCGGCAATCACCTCTCCCAAAAGCTGGGGTTTGACGGCCAAAATGACCACATCCGAAAGAGAGACGCACTGGCGGCTCGACTTGGCGATACGTACGTGCGCTTCTTTTTTAATCGCGTCGATCTTTTTTTTGTCGATATCAAAAATACAGATATTTTGAGGGTACACGGATTTTTCAACAAGCCCGCGAATCAGCGCCTGCCCCATATTTCCGGCGCCAATCACGCCGATACGAAGCCCTGAAAGCGAAGATTTGGAGGAACTGGAAGTGCTCATTTAAAAATAGACCTCCCGAGTCTTACCATATTGGATCCTTCTTCCACGGCGATTTCAAAATCATCGCTCATTCCCATAGATAGATGCTTCATCTGAATATTGTCCTTCTTGATCGACTTGCACACAGAGAAAATATTTTTCATTTTTTTAAACGCGGCTCGCCGCAGTTCCGGGTCTTCGCTATTGGGCGCCATCCCCATCAAGCCCAGCACCTGGATGGACTCCAGCACCGAAATCTCCTCGATCGCGGTATAAATTTCTTCCGGCGAAAAGCCGTATTTTTGCTCTTCGGCCGAGACATTCACCTCTAAAAGCACCGGCATTATTTTATTACTTTTTTCGGCTTCGCTGTTAATTTTTTCAGCAAGCCTGACAGTGTCAACCGACTGAATCATGGCAAAAAGATTAACCGCTTCGGGGACTTTGTTGGACTGGAGATGGCCGATCATATGCCACTGGAGGCCGGGATCAAGCGCCGCGATCTTAGGAGTCGCATCTTGAATGCGGTTTTCACCGAATAAAGACAAGCCCAGCGCTTGTGCCTCTTGAATCTGCGGGATGGAGGCGGCCTTGGTAACGGCGAGCACTGTCACGTCTTTGAGGGAGCGCCCGGATTTCTCAGCAGCCGCGGCCAGACGGCTTTGGATTTTTTCAAAATTATCTTTTACCGAAACCATTGTCGTCAAAACGAGCCTTGGCCTTGACGCTTGGCATTCCGAACCCAAGAAACGGCCGTCATAAAAATCGCGCCCAAGACCAAAACGATCACGCCCATTAGAAACAAAACACCGGCGATGGTTCCTTTGGTCATCAGAGAGTTGGGGTCGCCAAAACACACTGAGCAAGCGGGTAAAATCAATCGTATCATCGTGTCCCCGCGTTTATTTTTTTAAGAAACCAAGCCAAATAAAATCCAAGCGCCAACCCGGAAGTGAGCGATCCGCCCGCCAAAAATAAAGTCATGGCATTTTTGACGTTCATGTATTCATGCAGCGCCCAATAGGCCAGAAGAAAAGACAAAATCATGGAAGCGACAATAAAAACGATGTGAAAATGTTTCAGAGACACCGTGACCCCCTCTATCTTGAAGGAGCCGCTAGAAGCGGCTTAACGTCGGAATAATAAGAAGAACAATAAAGAAGAAAAAAACCAGTATCAACGGATAAAGAATGATCTTTTTTTCTTGAGCCAAATGCATAAAATACGCGGCCACCAGCGATCCTTTGAAGCTGGCGATGAGAAGCGCCACACCCACCGCCGCTAAAATCGGCAAATGCAGATAAGAAATCGCGACGGTAATGATCGTGAGTGCCGCCAATGCCATAAACACACGCACGTAAATCGTGACGTGTTTCTTGACCTCTTCCGGAGACAAATGATCGCTCATCGTGGCATCGATTCCTATAAAAGATACAGCGTGGGGAAAAGAAAAATCCAAACCAAGTCGACAAAATGCCAGTACAGCCCTGCCGCTTCGACGCGACCCATAAACTGCTCAGGGTTGGTTTTCCAAAGCTTACTGCCGGGCAACAAAAGATACAGATTGAGAAAAATACCGCCGATCACGTGCAACCCGTGAAGTCCGGTCAATGTGAAATAAATGCCGTAAAAATTATTGGTGCTCGGATAATGATGATGCTCGAATTTGTGTGCGTATTCAAAACTCTTCACCACCAAGAACGCGATGCCCAAAAGAATCGTGATCGCCATATAAAAACGGTACTTGGAAAAATTCTTAAGCGCGAGAGACGCCCAGGACATCACCATCGTGACGCTGGAGACAATCAGAATCATCGTGTTGAGCGTCGCTAAAGGCACATTCAAAATCGTCGAGCCATGCGGCCATTCGGTCGCGCCGATTCTCAAAAGAATGTACGCGGAAAAAAGCCCGCCGAAGAGCATCACTTCGGATGCCAAAAAGCACCACACCCCTAATTTGGAATTGGTGACACCCGTGATCGGATGCGGCTTAGAAATAAAACGTATTTCAGCGGCGTCTGACATAATTAATTAGCCCCTTTCATATCCTGCGGCCAAAAATCTTTTTTTTGTCCCGGGACACTGTATTCGTACGGCCCGCGATACACTTCCGGCGCCTTCAAGAAATTACCATGTGGCGGAGGCGTTGGCGTCGCCCACTCGAGCGTTGTCGCCTGCCAAGGATTGTCATCCACTTTTTTGCCCCAGAAAATACTGTAAAAGAAATTAATGATAAAAGGGATCTGGGCTAGTGCCAGACAAAACGCGGAAATAGAAATAAACACATTGAGCGGCTGAACCGCTTGCGCGTGCGCGTACTGTGTCGGGTCATACATGCGTCTCAACGCCCCGGCCAGACCCATAATCAACATCGGCGTAAAAATACAATTCATTAAAACAAGAGACGGGAAAAAATGGAGCTTGCCCAAAAATTCCGACATTTTTCTGCCTGTTGCCTTGGGGAACCAATGATAGACTCCCGCGAAAAGCGCGAAAATCGTGCCGGGAGCGACCACATAATGAAAATGACCGATCACATAATACGTGTCATGCAAATGAATATCCGCCGCGGCCAAACCGAGCGGCAGACCCGTGAGCCCCCCGATCGCGAACATCGGTAAAAACGCGATCGCGAAAAGCATCGGCGTATTAAAACGAATGGAGCCGCCCCACAGACTCAAAATAAGAGAGGTTAAAATAACAATGGACGGGATCGAGATAATCATCGTTGTGATTTGAAAAAAAGTACTCATCGTCGTGCCCATGTTTGTCAAAAACATGTGATGCGCCCACACGACAAAGGACATAAAGCCGACGAAGCACACCGAATACACCAGCGCTTTGTAACCATAAAGTGGTTTACGCGTATTGCAGGCGATAATTTCAGCGACAATGCCCATCGCCGGCAAAATCAAAACATACACTTCCGGATGCGCTAAAAACCAGAACAGATGCTGCCAAAGAATCGGATTGCCGCCGCCGACAAAGTGAGTGATCGCGTCATTGACCACAAGTCCAGTGGGAATAAAGAAGCTGGTTCCGGCCAAACGATCCATGAGCTGAAGCACTGCCGCGGCCATGAGCGGAGGAAACGCCAAAAGAAGCAACAGCGCCGTCACAAACTGCGCCCATACATAAAACGGTAAGCGATTAAAGGATAATCCCGGCGCGCGAAGTTGAATAATGGTGACAATAAAATTAACGGAGCCTAAAAGCGAAGAGTTGATCAGAAATGCCATACCGATCAACCACCATGTCTGTCCCCCGGCGGCGATGACTGAGAGCGGAGGATACGAAGTCCACCCGGACTGCGCGGAGCCGCCCGGCACAAAAAAGCTAGCCAACATTAAAACACCGCCGATAAAATAAAGCCAGTAGCTCATCATGTTGAGTTTTGGAAATGCCATGTCCGGCGCGCCGATTTGAAGCGGCACCACATAATTGCCAAAACCACCGACCGCCAAAGGCACCACGCCCAAAAATACCATGATGGTGCCGTGCATCGCGCCCAATTGATAATAAAACTCAGGCAGCATAATGCCGCCGATCATCTGTGTCTCAGGAAACCAAGACCCTATAAAAGGAAGCTCTTGTCCGGGATACGCCAATTGCCAGCGGATCAACATCACTAGGCAAAAGCCAAAGAAAAGGAACAGCAGTCCCGTCACCGCGTACTGTATGCCGATCACCTTGTGATCGACTGAAAAAATATACTTTCTCCAAAACGGAAGTTCTTTGTGTGAATGATCGCTCATTTAGGCGCTTGCTCCTGGAGCCACTTGTTAAAATCTTCTTGAGTCTGTACGTTGAAAAATCCGCGCATGCGGTAATGCCCCAGCCCGCAGAGCTGGGCGCAAGCGATTTCAAAATCTCCGGTTTGTGTGGCTTGAAACCACACCGGGATCGATTGCCCCGGAATCACATCCTGTTTCACGCGCATCACCGGCAAGGTGAAACTATGGATCACATCTTTAGAACTTAATTTAACGATCACCGGGGTATTCACGGGAATATTCAATTGATTGATGGTCACCACATCGTCTTTGGCGGCCGCGTCCGAGGAATCCAGGCCAACGGGGTTCGAGGAATCCATTAAATTAGGGCTCGTTTTTCCAAAAATACCGTCTTTGCCCGGGTAATGAATATTCCAAGCAAATTGTTGGGCTATCACTCGAATGTGAAGCGCTTTGTCATCGGGCGGCATTTGATTTTTGGCTTGATTCCAGAGCGGCATGGCGAATGCCAATAAAAGAAAGACTTCAAAAGCGGCCACTAAAATTTCAACATAGGTAGGAAGCTTGAAATGTTTGCCGTGATGTTCCGCTTTATGGTTGGGGCGTTCGCGGAAACGGATAAGCGTATAAACGAAAAAGAGTAGCCATCCGACGAACAAAAGAACCATCGCGATGTGGACAATCCAGATGAGTTTGTCGATGCCGGCGCCATGCGTCGAGATATCGATCGGAAGTCCCCATCCGTAATAATTTTGTGTCATTCTACCCTCATAAAAATCGGCTAAGAAATGAAAGCCACATTATGCACGGCGAAACTCGTATTGTCAATTACCAGAAGGTGTTGGGATGATTTTATGGAGATTTTCTTTTAAAAGTGCCGCGGCCAGGTCTTCCAGGCGTTCAAAAATCTGGTCGGGGACTTTAGAGGGATTAAGCGCGACCCGTTTTTGGGCGATCACGGCGCCCTCATCCACCTGCGCCGTCGCCCAGTGAAGCGTGGCGCCGGTGAAGGCATCTTTGTTTTGCATCGCGTCCACGATCGGATGACGCCCAGGACGTTCCGGCAAAAGCCCAAAATGCAGATTGACGAAGCCATGCTTGGCCGCCGCCAAATTTTGAGCATCCAGGATAATCCCAAAATTGGCGATCACCCCCAAATTAACATCTCCTATTTCCAGAAATGCTTGGCGAATATCCTGGTTGGAGCTAACACGATAAAGAGGGATTTGCTTTTTCTCGGCAAGAGTCATGAGAACGCCATCGTCCCCATCCCCCTCCTCCATCAGATAAGCTTTGAGTTCAATGGCTGGATCTGATAAAAGCTCGAGAAAAACTTTCTCTAAATTTCCTAAATAGACGACTTGATATTTTTTTAGCACACTTTATTGTAGCACGCGCAGACATCGGCTCAAGTAACCTCCGGTCAGAGCGTCAATACCGGCGGTCAATTCCTCCAGCCTGATTTCTTTCTCCAACTGCACCGGCAAGTCTCGCGGAGGAGATAAAAGCATCTCGACTTGTAGACGGCGCCGTTCAAAATAAAGATGCGTGACTTCATTTAAAATATCATCTCTTAACTCCGCCATGAGACGCGAACGCACGTCGATCGAAGTCTGATCCGTGCTCCAGATCAAATCGCTGATATCCCAATCAAGCCCCACCGACCAGTCAAAACTTCTTTCATTGGGACCTTGAATAAATTTATCCGGATCATTCGTGCCCCCGCGATCCAAATCGATATTTTGATTGGTGCCGATGCTCCGGTCAAAAGAAACGGAGGGGAACAGCGCTTTTCTGGAAGCGGCCTTGCGCCAAGCCTCTATTTTTTCGGGATGAACTTCGGCGTAATGAATCGCCGCGTTTTGTACGTCCAGGATAGTGGGCTCGCTTTTAAAATGATTCAAAATATCCTGCACATGCGGTTCTTTTGAAATCGACTGATTGAATAAAGAGGGCTCGATCAAAAGCTCCGGGTGGCTGAATTTAAAAACTCCTTTGTTCGTCGCCGCCAAAAGATAATCCCCGCTTTCGTTGTACATCACCGAGCTTACTTCTTTGGAATCAAGCCCCGCGCTAAAGTCCTCGAAAGTTTCTTTCTTGGGATTCCATTGATAAATCCCTTGATTGGTCGCAGCATAAAAGGTGTTGGAGGATCTTTCGACATCGTTGATGCTGCGACTGGGAAGATTTTGGCCTTTGAGCGATCTCCAAGAGGCGGCGTCTGTTGAAGACTCAAAAATGCCCTTGGGGGTGGCGGAATAAAATTTTCCGCTGTTTGGCAAATGGATGAGACTTGAAAAATAAGTCGGCATATTTAATTCTTCCACATCAAACTGCTCGAGATTTTTAATTTCTTCCGAGTTCTCCTCCGATTTAATTTCCACTGACACCCGCTCCCAATCGTTTAGATTGATGCCACTTTTGTAGAGACCTTGCTCGGTTGAAACCACGGCTCGAGGACTGCCGGTGGGATTGAACAAGATAGAATGCACGGGTGTAGCCGGGAGACCTTGGACTTTTTTAAAATCACCGGTGGATTCATTGAGCGCGATGAGCCCCGATCCGGATCCGATCCAAATCCGGTTGGCGTCTTCGGGATCACGAGTCACGGACAAAACGGACTTGGCTTGCGATTCAACCGGTTGAAATAAATTTTTCCATTTGCCGCCGGCATTCTGCGACGCTTTCAGTCCTTGATCGGTTCCCACATACACTTTCTTGGAATCGACGGGATCCAAATAGACACAGTGGATTTGATTCGAAGTGCCTCGAATACCCAAAATCCTTTTCCAAGATAAACCGGTGTCCTCCGACCGATAAACTTCTTTGGAAGATGCCGCCAAAATGACATTCGGATTTTTGACCGACACGGCCAAAAACTGGATCTGACCCGTATTGATCGATTTGGAGATCGGCACCCACTCCGCCATCGCCTGCGCCGGCGCCATTGCCAGCAGAATTAAAATAGAACAAACCTTGATCGCTTTTTTCATGATACAGCCTCTCTTTCTTCTAGCCCTTTCTGGTTACACTTCTCTAAATTGGTCGAAGTATACCCAATATTTGATTAAATATCAAATATATTTTGATTTATTTTCATATCTAGCGAGGGTTCCTTGTAACTGCTTAAATTGACATCGGTTAGGAGTATTTAGGCGACGCTCCTGTCTAACGAGCGGTAATGAATCGCCTCTGAGACATGCTCGGCGTTGATTAGCTCGCTCTCCTCCAAATCCGCGATGGTGCGCGCCACCTTCAGAGATTTATGATAAGCGCGCGCTGAAAATCCTAAAGTTTGAATAGCCATTTTGAGCAGTTTTTCCGCTTCGGGAGAGACGCGACAATACTTTTCAACTTGATGCGCTTCAAGCTCCGCGTTGGAGGCAATTTTTTCGTGACAATACCGGGCTCTTTGAAATAATCGAGCCTTTTCGACCCGAGCGCGAATCATATCCGAGGTTTCTCCGCCGCTTTTTCCGGTGATCTCATTGACCTTGAGACAAGGAACCTCTAGCTGGATATCAATCCGGTCTAAAAGCGGGCCGGATATTTTAGACATGTATTTTTTGACTTGAATCGGAGTGCAATTGCATTCCTTTTTCGGATCGCTGAAATACCCACAAGGACACGGATTGGTCGCGGCCACAAGCATAAAGCGAGCCGGAAATGTCAGTGTGGACGCCGCTCGCGAAATCGTCACACGCCCCTCTTCCAATGGCTGTCGCAATACTTCCAACACATTGCGATTAAACTCAGCCAGTTCATCCAAAAACAAAACACCGTGATGCGCCAGACTGACTTCGCCGGGCTTAGGGTACTTTCCACCACCGATCATCGCCACGTTAGAAATGGTATGATGCGGATCCCGAAATGGCCGATACTCCAAAAGCGCCGCCTTTTGTGTCAAAAGACCCGCCACGCTGTGAATCTTGGTTGTTTCAATCGCTTCTTCCTGAGAAAAATCAGAAAGAATACTGGGAAAGCGCTTGGCAAGCATCGTTTTTCCGGCGCCGGGCGGACCAATCATGATGACATTGTGCCCACCCGCCGCCGCTACTTCGAGTGCGCGCTTGGCGTGATGCTGTCCCTTGATATCTGAAAAATCTAAGTGCTCAAATTGTGACTCTTTCTTTTCAGGAGAAACGACAACGGATCCGGATGTTTTCGTAACTTCCCGATCCCCTTTTAAAAATCCAATCACCCCCGAAAGAGTTTTACAGGCATAGACATGAATGCCTTTCACGCACAACGCTTCTTTAGCGTTCACCGCGGGAACGATCAAAACTTCGTCGCTTCCCTCTTCAGCCAGCAACGCCGCCCGCGGCAAAACGCCGGGGATCCCGCGCACGCGCCCATCCAACGACAATTCTCCGCAAAACACTTTGCCTTTGACCTGCTCCGCGGGAATGCTCTCATTGGCCACCAAAAGCCCGATCGCGATCGCCAAATCAAAACCGGATCCTTCCTTTTTGATATCCGCCGGTGCCAGATTAACTGTGATTTTTTTGGAAGGAAACGACAAGCCGCTATTTTTAATCGCGGAACGTACACGATCGGCGCTTTCCCGGCAAGCTGTGTCGGGAAGCCCCACGATATTAAACGCGGGGATCCCGCTTGAAATATCCACTTCGACTTCTACGGGATAAGCGTCAATTCCTACAACAGCGCTTGAGAAAACGGTGGAAAGCATCTAGTCTCCCTCCCCAAACGCGTCGCGAATCAATTCAAGACTCGGCGACCCATTTACCGGCATTAAAATAGAAACCACGTCGAAGCGGCAGGGCACGTCTTTTATCCCATAGCGCTTGAGATAATAGTAGGCTGTTTTGATGATTTGCCGGCGCTTGTGAAATGTCACGGATTCCGCCGGCATTCCCATCGCGTCCGAGCGACGGGTTTTCACCTCAATAAAAACGAGCACCCCCTTTTCCTTGGCTATCAAATCAATCTCGCCCAAAGCGCATTCATAATTTTTGAGCAAAATCTTGTAACCTTGCTGACTCAGGAAATGAAATGCCAGCTCTTCCCCCACAATCCCCAACGCCTGCGACGCGGTTTCCATGACTTTAGTTTTTACCGCCGTCGATTTCCTGCTCATAAGCTTCGAGAACTTTCTCCTCAAGCTCTTGACGGAAATCGTCATTGGTTGGCGTTATCATGTCGAACCACTTACCGTCCTTATTCACCTTTCGTGGCATTGACACAAACACCCCTCGCTTTCCCTGCATCACCGAAAAGCCCTTGATAATGAGGCTTCCGCCAATTTTAAGATCGGCAAATGCCTTCAAATTGCTATCCCCCACGATTTTACGAATATCCGCCACTTCGACGTCGAGCGTTACCATAACTTCCTCCGTTTATTTGTCTGTCCCTTTGGACACGTTGATGACCTACCCGCTATACAAGACGTCAAAGGGTCGATTTTGCGTGCAACTATTTTCAACATATTTTTACGCCTAACACCCAAGCCACTCGAAACAACCTCCAAAAACACTCCCAAGAATAGACTCGCCCCTCGCCCACCCCTCATTTGCCCCTTATCTACTCTCATTTGCCCCTTAAAATTAGGTAGGTCAGGTTTAAACCTGACCTACCTTAGTTTGTCGATCCTTAGTTTGCTTCGATAGGGTCGATCTCGAGAACCGCTCCTTTGGGGTTGGGAATTGAATGATAATGATTAAAACTTGAAAATGGGTAGTCTTCGATTGAAGTCACTAGTCCAGCCTTGATGGGATTGTTGTGCATGTAATCGAGCTGCTTGACCATCTGACTGTGGCTTCTAATAGCCTCATCAAAATATCGAAATTGCCACAAGGAACCACTATGATTTGTTAATTTATTAACCTTCCTTGCAAAAGTCCCTTTGATCATTTTCATAATCACGGAGAGATTGTATTTGCTTGTCGGTGTTAGAATTAAATGCAGGTGATCCGGCATCAAGCAGTAACCATGAACTTTATAATCAAAAATTGTCTTATAATATTCAATCGTGACCAACAAGATCCGACACATTTTTGAATTCAAAAAAATATTCTGCCTATTCTTAGTAGCAGTCGTCACAAAATAAGCCATATCATCCTCAAAGTACCTTCTCAAATCTCCCATAGCATTTTCCCTTTCTATATTTTAGTCATCTCAAGGTAGGTCAGGTTTAAACCTGACCTACCTTAGTTTGTTGATCCTTAGTTTGCGGCGTGCCTTTGGTATACAAGACGTCAGAGGGTCGATTTTGCGTGCAACTATTTTGGGGTAAATCTAAATTTTTTAACGATTAACAGAAATGGCAGAGGGTTTTATTGGGAAATTTGTGAAGAGAATAAAAAAGTAGGGGCTTTGGAGGTGAGCGAAATTAAAAGAATTAATTACTTATGACGAATTTCAGCGCATTTGCGAGCGGCGCTAATCACAATGAAAAAAGTGCAAGCAAGCATCACGACAATCAATGAAATATTCAGGCGAATCATCCAAACCCCGGCAGTTTTTGGCCAATAATGGTGGTAAACCATGAGTCCCGCCGCCACGCTGGTGGTCGCTCCGACGAAAATCATCGGTAAAATCGTAGTCCACGCATAGCGAGCTTTCCCGATTCGAAAAAGCACCGTCGTGCCCACGGCTAGCGCGATCACCGCCAACAGTTGATTGGCGATCCCAAACATCGGCCAAATCGTGCTGATACTCGCATTCCAAATCAAAGCCGCCCAAGAAAACACCACCACCAAACTCGCCAAGACACTCCCTATCACCGAGTCCGGCTTTTTAAACGGCTCGTACACTTGCCCAAAAAATTCCTGCAAAATAAAACGCGCGATGCGCGTGCCCGCGTCAATTGTCGTTAAAATAAAAAGCGCTTCAAACATAATCGCGAAATGATACCAATACTTCATCAAAGACTTAAAGCCGGGGATCGCGGAAAAAACCTGCGCCATTCCCACCGCCAGCGACACCGCGCCGCCGGTTCGCCCCACCAACGTTTGCTCTCCCACCTGACGCGTCAACTCCTCCAAATGAACCGGATGAATCCCCAGCGTCTGGCGTAGTCCGTCATAAACCGCGGGCGAAACATTGATCGCGTAATAATCTCCCGGATGCATCGCCGACACCGCGATCAAACAAACTACGGCCACCACCGCCTCTAAAAGCATGCACCCATACCCAATCGATCGCGCGTGACATTCATTGGAAATCATTTTGGGTGTCGTGCCCGAAGAAACCAGCGCGTGAAATCCGGAAATCGCGCCGCACATAATTGTGATAAAACAAAACGGCCACACTTTTCCAGGAACAATCGGTCCTCCGCCATGCACAAAGGCCGTTAAAGCGGGAAATTCCAACCGGGGATTCACCACACAAATTCCTAAAATCAAAAATAAAATCGTTCCGAGCTTCATATAAGAACTCAAATAATCGCGAGGCGCCAAAAGCAGCCACACCGGCAGCACCGACGCGAAAAACCCATAAACGGCGATGGCAATAATAATGGATTTTTTATCCATCAAGAAAATGTGATTAAGCCACGGCGTCTCCGGAACCAAACGCCCAAAAACCACCGCCAAAAGAAGCGCCGTCACCCCCAAAACACTCGCGATCTTAATCGAGGCGGCGGAGCCTTTATTCATCCCGAAAATATAAAGTCCCATGAGCATCGCGATCGGAATACTCGCAGCAATGGTAAACACTCCCCAAGAACTCTCCGCAAGCGCATTGACCACCACAAACCCAAGTCCCGCCAGCGCCACAATCACAATAAATAAAATCGCGACAGCACACGCAAATCCGGCGGGCTTTCCGATTTCTTCTTTGGCGATCTCCGCCAGTGATT
>JAHFFN010000073.1 GCA_023247915.1 Candidatus Omnitrophota bacterium | reverse complement strand
CCGGCAATTCCTCCGCCAATAATCGCCACATCGTAAATCTTATTCTCTAAAATCTCAGGCATGAGGTTATGCTAGCATATTTTTACCTATCGGCGATAGCTCCCGCTCCTGTGGAGGCTACTACTAAACGTAGCTATTGAGAATCTAGGGGGCTAGCGATATAATGACCGTCCTATGGCAAAGACACTGTTTGAGAAAATTTGGGAAAAGCATCTGGTATCGACATTGCCGGATGGCAATTCGCTGATCTACATCGACCGGCACCTGGTGCACGAAGTCACCAGCCCTCAGGCGTTTGAAGGCCTCCGTCTTTCCGGCCGTAAAGTGCGTCGCCCCGAGCTGACTTTTGCGACCATGGATCACAATGTACCCACCGACGACCGGATGAATATTAAGGATCCGATTTCCAAGGCACAGGTGGACGCGCTCACCAAAAATTGCAAAGAATTTGGCGTTAAACTTTATGATTTGAATAGCGACCAGCAGGGTATTGTTCATATCATCGGCCCGGAGCTGGGGCTCACCGTTCCCGGCGCCACCATTGTTTGCGGTGATTCTCATACATCGACGCATGGCGCTTTCGGCACTTTTGCGCTCGGGATTGGCACTTCCGAAGTGGAACATGTGTTGGCCACTCAATGCCTCCCTCAGAAAAAGCCCAAAACTTTCAAAGTAGAATTTAAGGGGCAATTAAAACCGCGTGTCACCGCCAAAGATTTGGTTTTGAAATTGATCGGTTTGATTGGCACCGCGGGTGGCACAGGTTATGTGATCGAATATTGCGGCGACGCGATTCGGAGCTTGTCCATGGAAGGCCGCATGACGGTTTGCAATATGTCGATTGAAGCCGGCGCTCGCGCGGGCATGATCGCGCCGGATCAAATCACGTTTGATTATATTTCTAAACCCGGACGGCCTTTTGCGCCAAAGGGAGATGATCTGGTCAGAGCGATCGCGTATTGGAAAACATTACCCTCCGATCCTGACGCGAAATTTGATCGGGAATTAGTGATCGACGCTTCCACGATCGCGCCGCAGGTGACTTGGGGAACTAGCCCCGGCATGGTGCTCGATGTGACTAGCCGCATTCCCGAGCCTGGAAAAGTTCCTGGCTACGCCGCTCGTGATGTGGAGCAGGCTTTGAATTACATGGGACTAAAGCCTGGTACCCCGATCACTGATATTAAAATTGATACGGTTTTTATAGGAAGCTGTACCAACGCGCGCATCGAAGATCTTCGCGCCGCCGCCGCGGTATTCAAAGGAAAAAAAGTAGCCGCGAGTGTGAAAGTGCTTGTGGTGCCCGGTTCTCAACAGGTTTTGAAACAAGCGGAGGCCGAGGGTCTCGACCGTATTTTTAAAGACTCCGGAGCCCAGTGGCGTCAATCCGGATGCAGTATGTGTTTGGCGATGAATCCCGATTTTTTACAGCCCGGGGAACGTTGCGCTTCCACTTCCAATCGTAATTTTGAAGGCCGTCAAGGAAAAGGCGGACGCACGCATTTGGTGAGCCCTGAAATGGCCGCCGCCGCCGCGATCGCCGGACATTTTGTCGATATCAGGAATATTTAATATGAAACCTTTAAAGGCACATAACGGCATTGTCGCGACGCTCGACCGGGCGAATGTGGATACGGATCAAATCATTGCGAAGCAATTTTTAAAATCAATCGCGCGCACCGGTTTTGGCTCTCAGCTTTTTTATGATTGGCGTTATCTGCCGGATGGAAAAGCGGATCCCACATTTCCTCTAAACCAAGACCGTTTTAAGAACGCGTCTATCTTGGTCGCTAAAAATAATTTTGGTTGCGGATCCAGCCGTGAACACGCCGTGTGGGCGATCGATCAGTATGGTTTCAAAGTGGTCGTGGCTCCTTGGCAAGATCGCGAAGGCGGTCGTGTGCCGGGCTTTGCTGATATTTTTAAAAATAATTGTTCAAAAAACGCGCTTTTGACCATCGAGCTCTCAGAAGCGGAAGTGGAAAAAATTTTTAAAACCGTTGACGCTCATCCGGGTCTCACCGCGACCGCTGACGTGGAAAAACAAACGCTGACCTTGCACGCGAAGCCTGAAATTTCTTTTCATTTTGAAATCGATGCGGCCGTCAAAGAAAGACTTTTGAATGGGCTGGATGACATCGGCATCACGCTGAAAGCCGAATCCGATATCACGGCCTTCGAAAAAACTCACACCTCTTACATTAGCCGGTAATTTCCATGGTTAAAATTCAAATGGTTTATGAAGGCGATCTTCGCTGCCGCCTGACCCATGAATTGTCCGGAAGCAGTTTTCCGACCGATGCCCCCAAAGACAATATGGGGAAGGGGGAGTCTTTTTCGCCGACCGATTTGGTCGCTTCCGCGCTCGGCTCTTGCATGATCACAACGATGGCGATTTATGGAAGCCGTCATAACGTTGACATTAAAGGAGCGACCGCTGAAGTCATTAAAGAAATGGTCGCCGATCCCGAACGCCGCATCGGAAAAATCACCGTGACCATTCAAATGCCCAAAGGCATCGATCCGGCTCAACGTCCCGCTCTCGAACGCGTAGCCCTCAAATGCCCCGTCACCAAAAGCCTCGACCCCCGCATCGAAACCCCCACCCAATTCCAATATCCTGACTAGCAAATAGACGCTTGACATTAAACATACCAAATGGTATGGTTTAAAGCATGAGAACTAAACAAGAACATTCCCCAGCCAGAGAGAAACTATTTGAGGCGGCGCAGACGCTGATCCTAGAGAAGGGATTTGCGGGCACGACGGTGGACGATATTTGTAAGGCGTCCAAGTTGACCAAGGGGAGCTTCTTTCATTATTTCAAAAGTAAGGAAAATCTCGGTGTCCGGCTTTTGGAGAAATATTGCGCCAGCTCCAAAGAGATGTTCGCCTGCGGATGTTGCCAGGAAGAAAAAGATCCTCTGAAGCGTATCTACGGCTTTTTGGATTATATGATCGGCATGTCCAAGAAGGGCGGGGGGAAGGGATGCCTTTTGGGAAGCATGGCGCAGGAGCTTTCCGATACCCATCCTGAGATTCGCTCCATTTGTTGCCGTGGATTTTCAGAAATCGCCGCTCACCTGGAATCCGATTTGAAAGCGGCTAAGGCCAAGTACGCACCCAAAGCTTCTTTTGATCCCAAAAGTCTCGCTGAACATTTTGTAACTGTTTTAGAAGGTTCCATGCTCGTCTCTAAAGTCCGCAAGGGCACGGAAAATAAAATCAGCGGCGTGGAGCATTACAAAAATTATTTGAAGGCGCTGTTCGGCCGGTAAATTTTTTTACCCAGTTTGTATACCAACTGGTTGGTATATGATAAACAAAAACAAAAAGGAGAAATAAAAATGTCGAACAAATGCGATGTAAATACCGGTCGTTGCGAGGAAACCGCTCAAAACCAAGGCGGCTGTGATGCTTCTTGTGGTTGCGGATGCCAGGAAAGTTCTTCGTGCTGCCCGATTGAAAAAGCAACCGCTCTATGGAAATCCTCTTTTTGTCAGGCACTCAAAGAAGTAAAAGTGGAGATCTTGAAAGAAAAAATCAAAAAGGCGTGGGGCGCTAAACTGGACAAATCAGCGGATGCTGTTCTGGAAGCGGCTGAAGCGCAGTGGAACGCGGCTCTGACCAAAGGAAAAGCGGATCTTGACCTGAAAGAAAAGATCGCTCGCATCATCACCGAAGGAAAGAAATAAAAAATACCAGGGCGAGGCGGCAGATCCCGCTTCGCCCTTTTTTATGCTAGGATAAAAAAATGATTTCCGAAGCGATTGTCACATGCCCTCACTGCGGTTTCAAAAAAGAAGAAACCATGCCGCATCAATATCTCCTCCGAGAATATCTCTGCCAAAAATGCGGCAAAACTCTAACCCCCAAGGCCGGCGACTGCTGTATCTTTTGTTCCCACAGCAACATGATTTGCCCACCTCAGCAAGAAAAGCGGAATTGCTGCTCTGGGTAATTAGAATTTATAATTCCACTCAGGCTTGGAGTAAATATTCTGCACAAGGGATTGAATTTTATCTTTGGGAGCTTCTTTGAGAGCTCCCTCGGCTTTCCAGGCGGAGACCAAAGCTTCTTTGACGGAGCTGGCGGGAACATTTAAGTTCATGACGAATTCGCCGTGCGGCCGTCCTTCGCGATAGGCGGGTTGTTTGGGCGGCATTTTGAGATAGCGTTCAATTAAGCTCAGGTCAAAATTTAATAGAAAGGTTCCATGAAACAACAGGTACTGATTTTTCCGGCGTTGGGCATTTCCTGAGAATTTGAGAGAGCCGATCGCCAAGTCTGTGTCACCCTGAACATGGACTTCCTGTCGGAGGAGACGGCTAAGAGCCTCCGCCTGACGATTCATGATAAAATGATTGGCGTCGCTGATGGTATTTCCAAAATCTTCGTTTTTAATGGGAAGTAAGAGGGAGTAATTCAGACAGCCGGAGCCTTGGAGAACTGTTCCACCACCGCTGACACGCCTTAAAATAGTCACTTTGTCTTTTTGGCAAGCCTCGGTTTGAATTTCATCCGCCACCCGGTTCGAATAGCCGACGACCGCAAAGATCCGGCTGGACTCCCAAAAACGGAGGATTTTGCCGGAAGACCCCGCTTCGCAGGCCTCCAGGAGCGCCTCGTCACAAGCCAGGTTTTCTTCCGGAGTGGGAAAAGTCAGATCGAGTATTTTCATGTATGGCAATTATTACAAGAATGTTGTAAAATGCAAAGCTTAAATGTTCTTCAAACAATCCTTACCAAGGAAAGCATGGGAACTGAGTTAAAACCGCAAGAAACGCAAGAATGGCTGGATTCGCTCGAGCATATGCTCGAAGTGGCGTCTGAAAAAGACCCCCATTTTCTTGAAAAATTATTAGCCCGTCTCAAGGGCACCGGTGTCCAGACCCCAACCGTGGTCAACACCCCTTATATCAATTCAATTCCCCCTGAAAAAGAGACGGTTTATCCCGGCGATTTGGCCGTTGAGAAAAAGATTAGAAGTTATATCCGTTGGAATGCCATGGCCATGGTTGTCAAAGCCAATAGCGTCCATAACGGTCTCGGCGGGCATATTTCCACCTACGCGTCCCTGGCGACACTTTACGAAGTCGGTTTTAATCATTTTTTCCACGGTCCGGATGGCGACAAAGCCGCCGATATGGTTTATTTCCAGGGTCACGCGTCTCCTGGCAATTACGCGCGCGCGTATCTGGAAGGAAGACTCACCGATCAGCATCTGCACAATTTTCGTCAGGAACTCGCCGAAGGCGGCGGACTTTCATCCTATCCTCATCCTTATTTGATGCCGGATTTTTGGCAATTTCCTTCCGTGTCGATGGGCTTAGCGCCCATCATGTCGATTTATCAAGCCCGTTTTAACCGTTATCTCAAAGCACGCGGATTTTTAAAAGATCCCGAGCCAAAAGTATGGTCTTTCGTCGGCGACGGAGAGTCGGATGAGCCGGAGACGCTGGGTGCTTTGACTGTTGCGGGGCGTGAAAATTTAGATAATTTGGTGTGGGTCGTGAATTGCAATCTCCAGCGTTTGGACGGACCCGTGCGCGGCAACGGAAAAATTATTCAAGAGCTCGAAGGCCTGTTTCGCGGCGCGG
>JAHFFN010000001.1 GCA_023247915.1 Candidatus Omnitrophota bacterium | reverse complement strand
ACGTGGATCGCCCGGATCTCCAAGAGCGCGAAGATCTTTTCCGTTATTATCTTTCGAAAATTAAATTTGATCCCACGATTGATATCGCACGTTTTGCTCGCAAAGCGGTGCGTAAGAGCCCGGCGGATATTGCCAATATCACCAAGGAAGCGGCCTTGATCGCCACGCGCGGCAAATCGGATACGGTTACCGCCGATCATTTGTCCGAAGCGATGGAACGCATTGATTTGGGTCTTAAGAAAAATCGTAAAGTCAGCGACAAAGAAAAAATGATCACGGCTTATCACGAGACCGGTCATTTGATCGTGACTTATCTTTTGCATCCGACCGACGATGTGTTTAAAGCGTCGATTATCCCGAGAGGCCCGGCGGGCGGCGTTACTTATTCATTGCCGATCGAAGAAACCATGTTCCGCAACAAGGAATGGTTTGAGGCTGAAATTTGCGTGCTCTTAGGCGGTTATGTGGCCGAAAAAACGAAGTTTGGCGTGACTTCCAGCGGCGTTTCCAATGATTTTCAACACGCGATGAGACTCGCGCATTACATGGTTTGGAGCCTGGGCATGGGTAAGTCCGAGTCGCTTGGAGATTACGCGAGCATTCCCGCCGATCAGTTGTCGGGCAGCGTCAAAGACAAGTTGAATGCGGAAACCCACGAAATCATCCAAGCTTGCATGAAAGAGGTGGAAGGGCTTCTCAAGAAAGAAAATGTGATTTTTGAACGTTTTGCCCAAGAGCTTCTCAAGCGCGAAGAGTTGGATTATGACGATATCGAGGCGATATTTAAAGAATACGGCAAAGCCAATCCTCGATTGACCGCAAAATACATTCCCAAAGTTTAGTGAATAAAAGTCAGACGAAAGAAGGCAGAGGTTTTTTTTACTCCCTCTGCCTTCTTTGTTTTTTGTTCTCGATTCTTTGCTTCACCGGCTGTGGCCGCGGCCGCGAATATCCCGCCAATCAAGTCCCTCAATCCATTGAAAAAATTTGCAAAGAAGAGTCGGAGATTTCCGTGACGGCGCGCGTTGTCGGGAAAACAGCCGGCGCGCTCATCGTGATTGATTCTCTTTTAGATTCTACCGGCCAAGTGCCCAAAGAAGTGCATGAGCAGATGGGCAAGGTGATGCAGGCAGTCACACGTGTGGCATTGTCGACGGATTTGGCGATCGATTTTTGCGTGGTGTCGGTTCGGGACAGAGCACAGGGTAATGAGTTGTCTATCACGCGTTCCGTGGATGATACACGCCGCGCCAACGCGGACGCGCTTGGAATCGAAGAATCCATGAACCGGACACTTTTTAGCCAAAACAAAGTGCCTCTCACCTCGGTGGAGACCTTTGTTCTAAAAGAAGTGACGCTGGAGAATTTTTTAGCGGAGCAGATTGCTCAGCGTATTCGCTTGAATTATTCTCATGACACCATCGCGGACGAAGCTTCCGCGAAGCCGTTTATGCTGGTGGACGGTAATTTTGTCCATTCGGAAAAGCATCGAACCTTCCGCTTTTCGATTTTGTCTTTAAAATCCGAAGATCCTAAAGCGATGGTGATGGATATGTTTAAAACGGCCGGCTTTGTGTTGAGGGATTATGATTTCAAAGGTTTTGACGGCATGGAGATTCAAGATTATATGAACCGGCAAAAACTCGTGGTGAACCGGCAAACTATTTTTGATTATCAAAATCACAAAATCAAAGACGAAGATATTTTGAAAAAGTTTTTGGTGGAGTCCAGCTCCATCCAAGACGCGTTCAAGCTTTTCGGCTTTGCCGCGCCGCAGGAGTCTTCTTCACCCGCGGCCGCTCCGGCCTCCACTCCCAGCACTTCCTAATCCCATGGGCGGCCTGAAGCTCAAATCTCCGGCGAAACTCAACGTCTATTTGAAAGTGCTGTTCAAGCGTCCCGATGGATTTCATGAGCTGGAAACGCTATTTGAGCGCATCTGTCTTTTTGATGAAATCGAGCTCTTGCCGCGCCCGTCGGGAATCTGTATCGAAGGGGACGTTAAAAAAATTCCTCTAGGTTCCGATAATTTAGCGTACAAGGCCGCGGCACTGCTGAAAGAAGAATGCGCTGTCTCCAACGGTGTTTTAATTCGAATTCAAAAAAATATTCCGGTGGCAGCCGGGTTGGGGGGAGGGTCTTCCAACGCCGCGACCGTCCTTTTAGGGCTCAATCGACTATGGAAATTGAAGTTGAGCCGCCGCCGACTTTTGACGCTAGGCGCCAAACTAGGCAGTGACGTGCCTTTTTTTCTCATGGAGACGCCTTGGGCTTTGGGACGGGGGCGGGGGGAGATTTTGAAAGAGATCTCGTGGCCAAAGTTCAAACTGTGGCATTGTGTCGTGAAGCCTCCCTTCGGCATTTCCACCAAAGAGGCCTATCAACACGTAAAACCCCTTGGCTTGACAGCTCCGGAGGCCAATGCTAAAATGCCACTCCAATCTATTCGGAAGGGACTTCTGAAGCGGAATTCGAATCTCCTTATCAATAGTCTGGAAACTGCTCTAAATAAAAGACTTATAGAAATTAATAAAATAAAATTTTCGTTAACCGGCCAAGGCGCTTTGGGAGCTTTGATGTCGGGAAGCGGTTCTTCTGTTTTTGGAATATTTTCGTCCAAGGCCAAAGCGCTCAAAGCGACGGGGTTTTTACGTAAGAAAAACCCACGATGGAAGGTGTTTACCGCATCTACTTATTAATTTGATGCCCTGTTGTGTAATGGTAGCACACCGCCCTTTGGAGGCGAGAGTCATGGTTCGAATCCATGCGGGGCAATTTTTAAAATGAACAAGGCGAAGTTCCTATGATGAAACCAACAGCGGTTCAAAAATGTTCGTTCTGCCAGAAAATCGTTCCGGCTGAGGAAAAACTTTTCTCGGGGCCGGAAGTATTTATCTGCGAAGACTGCGTCAAGTTTTGTCATCAGGCTCTGGCGCATGAGCCGGTTCCCGTCAAAAAAGACACGCTTTCTCTGGCGACACTCCCAAAACCCGCCGAGATCAAAAAAATCCTTGATGAATATGTGATCGGCCAGGAATTAGCCAAGAAACAATTGGCCGTCAGCGTTTACAATCATTACAAGCGCGTGTACGCCAGCGAAGATTCTAAAAAAGAAGTCGAGATTGAAAAATCCAATGTGCTTCTTTTAGGCCCGACGGGCTCGGGAAAAACACTGTTGGCGCGCACCTTGGCGAAAATTTTAAAAGTACCCTTCGCGATTTGTGATGCGACCACACTCACGCAGGCCGGGTATGTGGGCGAAGATGTTGAAAATGTGATTTTAAGATTATTGCAAGACGCGGATTTTGACGCCCAACGCGCCCAACGCGGCATTATTTATATCGATGAAATCGATAAAATCGGAAAAACTTCTGAAAATATTTCCATCACCCGCGACGTTTCAGGAGAAGGTGTCCAGCAAGCGCTTTTGAAGGTGCTCGAAGGAACCGTGGCCAATGTACCTCCTCAGGGCGGCCGCAAACACCCGCAAGCGGAGTATGTGCAGGTCGACACGACGCATATTTTATTTATCTGCGGCGGCGCGTTCAGCAGTTTAAATTCCATCATTGAGCGTCGTTTGGGCAGTCGCGATATCGGTTTCCACGAAACTATTTCCGTGAAAAATGCGGCGCATAAAAAATCCATTATTTCTAAAGTCGAGACGGAAGATTTGATTAAATTTGGCATGATCCCCGAATTTGTCGGACGTTTTCCCGTCATCGCCACGCTGGATCCTCTGACGGAGACCGAGCTTTTGGACATCCTGGTCAAACCCAAGAACGCGGTGGTGCGGCAATTTCAAAAGTTTTTCGAGATGGAAAACGTGAAGCTCACATTCACCGACGCGGCTCTTTTTGAAATCGTGCGCGAAGCGGTCAAAAAAGGCACCGGCGCGCGCGGTCTTCGCGCTATTTTGGAAGAAGTGATGTTAGACGTCATGTACGACATTCCGTCGATGAAGCATGTCAAAGAATGCGTGATTGACCAGCCCAGTGTCGCTCGTCGTGAACGCCCGGCGCTCATTGAAAGAAACGAAAATAAGAAAATAGCCTGACATGGCTCCTTTTTCCGTTGTAATTTTGGCCGCGGGCAAGGGCACGCGGATGTTGTCGGATCTTCCCAAAGCGCTTCAGCCGGTGTGCGGGCGTACGATGTTGGAGCATCTTCTGGATCGCGCGGATGATCTTGGTGCCGCCAAGAAAATCGTGGTCGGTGGTTACCAGATACAGAAAGTGCGCGAGGTGGTGGGTTCCCGCGCCCAGGTGGTCGATCAAAAAAAATTATTAGGCAGTGGGCACGCGGTGCTTCAAACCGAAGCGGCGCTTAAGAATTTCAAAGGTCCGGTGCTGGTTTTGTACTGCGACACGCCGCTTTTGTCGAAAGAGACGCTCGAGAAGCTTTTTAAGCGTTATCACGATAAGAAATTGGCCTGCGCGCTTTTATCCGTGGAACTTGCCAACCCATTCAGCTATGGACGGGTTTTAAGAAGCGACGACGTGGCGGTTGAGAAGATTGTCGAAGAGAATGACGCGACGCCGGATGAAAAAAAGATTCAAGAAATCAATGTGGGTTGCTATGTGTTTGACAAACAGGCTCTTTTTGGGGCGCTCAAGCGGGTGCGGCAGAATCCCAAGAAGAAAGAGTACTATTTGACGGATGTGATCAGCATCCTGGCTTCCGAAGATAGGGTGGAAGCCGTGCGAACGGACGATCAGGAGGAAGTTTTGGGAGTCAATACGCGTTTAGATTTGGCCGGAATCGAAGAAAAAGCCCAAAAACGCATCTTAAATCACTGGATTAGCCGCGGAGTACGCATCCGAGACCCCAAAACCACAATCATTGACGCCGGTGTGGAAATAGGGCATGATACCGTGATATTACCCCACTCCGTGATTGAGGAAAACACCGTTATCGGTGCCAACTGCGTGATCGGGCCTTTTGCCAGGCTCCGAGGCGCCTCCAGGGTCGGAAATCGTTGTGTGATTGGTAATTTTGTCGAGATCGTGCGCTCCCAAATTGGGGATGGCGCACAGGTCAAGCATTTGAGTTATTTGGGAGACGCGGTGGTCGGAAAAGGCGTGAATGTCGGCGCCGGCACCATCACGGCTAATTTTGACGGAAAGAAAAAGCATCGCACAGTGATCAAGGACGGTGCTCAAATCGGCAGTGGCACGGTGCTGGTAGCGCCGGTCACCGTTGGACGCGCCGCCAAGACGGGCGCCGGAGCGGTTGTCACCAAAGGAAAGAATCTGCCGGATCGTTCGGTGTTTGTGGGAATCCCGGCAAAGAATATTAAAGGAAAAAAATGAACGGGCAGATGAGAATTTTTTCCGGAAATGCTAATCCGGAATTAGCCAAGAAAATTTCAAAATTTTTGAAAGTGCCCTTAGGGGACGCGCTTGTCACGACATTTTCCGAAGGCGAGATTCGTGTGAAGTTGAATGAAGACGTGCGCGGTCGCGATGTGTTTATCATTCAGCCGACATGTCCGCCGACGAATGATAATTTGATGGAACTTTTGATTATGATGGACGCGGTTCGCCGCGCTTCCGCACGGCGTATCACAGCGGTGATCCCTTATTTCGGATATGCGCGTCAAGACCGCAAAGATCAACCCCGCGTGCCGATCACGGCAAAGCTGGTGGCCAATCTACTCGTGGAAGCCGGAGCGGATCGGGTGCTCACGATGGATCTTCACGCGAGCCAAATCCAAGGCTTTTTTGATATTCCGCTGGATCATTTGTTTGCGGTAAATACGGTGGTGGATTATTTCACTAAGAAGAAAATAAAAAATTTGGTGGTCGCTTCGCCGGATGTTGGCGGCATCAAAATGGCGCGCGCTTACGCCAAGCGTTTAAACGCGAACCTGGCGACGGTGGACAAACGCCGCACCGATGACAAGCACACCGAAGTCATGAATATTTTGGGCGATGTGAAGGGCAAAAATATCGTGATCGTGGACGATTTGGTCGCGACGGCCAGCTCTATCTGCGAAGCGTCTGTGGCACTTAAAAAAGCCGGCGCGCTTAAAATTTACGCGGCGGTCACACATCCCATTTTATCGGGGCCCGCGATCGAGCGGATCAAGAAATCGCCGATCGAGGAATTTATTATTTCCGACAGCATTCCTTTGACACGGGAAAAGCAGGATCCTATTTTTAGAGTTTTGTCGGTGGCGCCGCTTATGGGAGAGGCGATTAAGAGGATTCATCAAGAAGAATCGGTCAGCAGTTTATTCAATTAAAGGATAGCAGAGGAAAAAATGGAAAAAGTCGAACTCAAAGCCAATTTAAGAGAAGCCGTCGGCACGATTGCCGTTAAAAAAATGCGCGCCAGCGGTTTGGTTCCCGGGATCGTGTATCACCGCGGAGAAAAGTCTATCGCCATCACCGTGAATGACAAAGAACTCAATCGCATCATTCATTCGGCCGGCAACGAAAACGTCCTGATCAATCTGACGATTGAAAAGGAGAAGAAAGCGAAATCTCGCGCGGTGCTGATCAAAGAAGTCCAGCATCACCCGGTGAAGCGCAATATTCTTCATGTGGATTTTAATGAAATTTCTCTCTCGGAGAAAGTCATCGTCGAAGTCGAAATCGTGACCCAGGGCGAATCGATCGGCGTCAAGCAAGACGGCGGCGCGATGGATCACCCGCTCCGTATCGTGAAGGTTCAGTGCTTGCCGATGGACATTCCCAAAAATATCGTGGTGGATGTGTCCGGTATGAAGCTCAATGACGCGATTCACGTGAAAGACTTAGTGCTCTCCGATAAGATCAAAGTCATTAACGATCCCGACACCTTGCTCTTGCAGGTCAAACTGCATGAAGAGAAGGTTGAGGACGCGACCGCTGAAGCTCCGGAATTGGAAGTCATCCGTGAGAAGAAGGAAGAAGCGCCGGCAGGTGGAGCGGCTTCTAAGGAAGAGCCTAAGAAAGAAGCGGCTAAGCCCGAGAAAAAATAAGCATTGAAGGCCGTCATCGGGGTTGGTAATCCGGGAAAGAAATACGATGGCACCCGGCATAATATCGGCTTCGAGGCGTTGGATGAATTAAAGAATCGGCTGAAGGCCGCCGCCGAATGGTCTGAAAAGAAATCATTGAAAGCGTCCGTGGTTGTTTTGGACGAAGCGGTGTTGGCGAAACCGCTGACTTTTGTGAATTTGAGCGGTGAAGCCGTCGTGGCGCTTATTAAAAAGTACGGCGTCAAGACCGAAGCGTTGTTGGTAGTTTGTGACGACGTGAATTTGGATTTTGGAAAAATCCGTCTGCGGGAATCCGGAAGCGCGGGCGGTCATCACGGACTAGAGTCAATGATCCAGCTTTTAGGTTCGGAGATGTTTCCCAGGCTTCGTTTGGGTGTTCGAAACGAGCGGATGCCGGAAGATTTATCGGATTTTGTGTTGGGACGCTTCACCAAAAAAGAAGCCGGCCAGATTCCGACAATCTTGGAAAATGCCGCACAAGTTTGTCAGACATGGGTGGAAGAAGGTTTTAGCCGCGCGATGATGCGCTTGAGCCAGTTGCAATCAAACAAAGACAGGAGTAAGGAATGATGAGGAATTACGAAGGCGTTTTTATTTTGAATCCCGATTTAGCGACGGATGCTTCTAAGGGCATTGTCACGCAGATCCAGGATTTTATTTCGAAAAATGGCGGACGCGTGGACAACCTGCAAGATTGGGGAAAACGCCGCATGGCCTATAAAATTAACAAAAAACAAGACGGCAACTACGTCATTTTGAATTTTCAGTTGGATCCCAGTTTTACCAAAAAACTGGAACTTTCTCTGAAGCTCAACGAGCAGGTCGTGCGTTACATGCTCGTGAATAAAGACGACAAATAAGAAGCTAGAGGAGATTTCCCATGGCCAGTCTAAACAAAGCACTACTGATGGGCAACCTGACGCGCGATCCGGAATTGCGTTACATTCCCAGCGGGTCGGCGGTCACCAGTTTTACGATGGCGATGAATCGCGTCTACAAACTTCAAACCGGCGAAAAAAAAGAAGAAGTCAGTTTTGTACGCGTGGTGGTGTGGGGACGCATGGCGGAGACCTGCGGAGAGTATTTGAAAAAAGGAAGCTCGGTGTTCGTGGAAGGCCGGCTCCAAAGTCGGAGTTGGGACGGAGCGGACGGCCAGAAAAGAAACACCCTGGAAGTCATCGCGACCAATGTTCAATTTTTAACTCGCGCCGGTTCCGGCGGAGCCGCTAAGGAGAAAGATCCGTTCGCGGACACTCCGGCTCCTAAAGAAGAGATGGGTGAGATTCAGCTCGACGAAGTTCATGAACCCGCCAAAGATGACGAGGTTCCGTTTTAAATTTGCGAGTGCAAATTTATCCTGAGCTTGTCGAAGGATAAAATCAACTAAGGGAGATCTAAATGTTCGAGAGAAAAAAGTTAAAAGCAAAATTCGGGGACAAGAAAAAGAAAAAAGTCATCCGTAAAAAAGTTTGCAAATTTAAACCTGAAGAAATTCAAACCATTGATTATAAAGACGTGAGCCGTTTAAGGTATTTTGTGACAGAACGCGGCAAGATTATCCCCAGCCGTATTTCCGGAACGGATGCCAAATCCCAGCGCCATATCGTGCGCCAGATCCGCCGCGCCAGATACGTCGCGTTACTTCCTTACGTCGCAGAGTAATACGCCGTACGCACAACGCAAGACGCAGTACGCAAAAGGGATTTTATGGACATTCAAGTGGTTCTTATTCAAGATGACGCGAAGCTTGGAAAGCGCGGCCAGGTAGTTAAAGTTTCTTCCGGGTACGCGACTAATTTTTTATTTCCTCACAACAAAGCCAAGCACGCGACTCCCGCTAATTTAAAACTGTTTGAGGCTGAAAAAGCGCGTGCGGACAAAGACTCGGCCGAGCGTTTGGCCGCCGCCAATCAGACAAAAGAAAAGCTCGAAAAATTGTCGCTGGTGTTGGAAGTTTTGACCGGGGAAGGGGAAAAGCTTTATGGCGCGGTGACAAGCCAAGACATTCTCCAAGCGCTTCAAAGCAAAGCCATTGCCGTCGACAAAAAAGAAATTCATCTGGCGGAACCGATTCGCAAACTTGGCAATTATGAAGTCACGGTGAAGCCGCACGCCACCATCTCCGCTAAACTTAAAATCGCTGTTATCAAGAAAAAATGATCGAAAAAATTCCTCCGCAGAATAACGAAGCGGAAGTCGCCGTGCTCGGTTCGATGCTGATCGAAGAAGACGCGCTGGCTCAAGCCATTGAAGTCCTGACCCCCCATTCTTTTTACAAAGACGCGCACAAAAAAATATTCCAAGGGATGGTCACTCTTTTTAATGAGAACAAAGCGGCGGATCTGATCACGCTGACGGATGTTCTTACTAAGGAAGGGACGCTGGAAGCCGCAGGCGGTTCGGCTTACCTAGCTTATCTGACCAATGCGGTGCCGACCGCCGCGAATGTCGCGCATTATGTCAAACTCGTCAAAGAAAAATACATTCTTCGTCATCTGATCACCAGCGCTACGCAAATTGTCACTGACAGTTATGATTCCACCGAAGATGTGGACGGTCTTTTGGATCGCGCGGAAAAACTTATTTTTGAAATCGCCAGCAAAAAATTTTCAGGCGTCGTGGTGCCGCTTAAAGAAATTATCCGTAAGCAAATTGACACGATTGATAAATTATTTCAACGCAAAGGCCAGGTCACCGGGATCGCGACCGGATTTCATGAATTTGATGTGATGACCGCGGGTCTTCAGCCATCCGATCTCATTGTGATCGCAGCGCGCCCGTCGATGGGAAAGAGCGCTTTTATGACTTGCTTGGCGGAACATGCCGGCATGGCGCTCAAAGTGCCGACCGCGATTTTTAGCTTGGAAATGTCCAAGGAACAATTGATTCAAAGAATGCTTTGTTCAACGGCTCGTGTCAACGCGCACAATGTGCGTACTGGTTTTTTGGCTCAAGCTGACTGGCCGAAACTCACCAGTGCCGCCGCCAAACTTTCCAACGCGCCTATCTATATTGATGACACCCCGGGGCTGACGGTTCTGGAGCTCAAAGCCAAAGCCAGGCGCTTAAAGGCGCAGTATGACATCAAACTTTTAATGGTCGACTATCTTCAGCTGATGCAGGGAACTCAAGGCTCCGAGAGCCGCCAACAGGAGATTTCGGAGATTTCGCGTTCGCTCAAGGCGCTTGCTCGTGAATTGCATGTGCCTTTGATTGCCGTCAGCCAATTGTCCCGTGCGGTGGAATCTCGCGTGGATCATCGCCCCCAGCTTTCGGATTTGAGAGAGTCTGGCGCGATCGAGCAAGACGCGGATGTGGTGGTGCTTCTTTTGCGTGAAGAGTATTACAATCCAACCGAGGAGAACCGGGGAAAAGCGGAAGTCATTATCGCCAAACAGCGTAATGGTCCTGTCGGTTCCCTGAAATTAGCCTTTATTCACGAGTACACTCGCTTTGAAAATGCGGAATTAATGCGCCGCGAAGAAATGATGGTTTCGGCATAAACTTTGTGATAAATTAAAGAACTAATTAAGGGACTCTATGAAAACCAAAAACCTTGTTTTAGCCGCATTTTTATTATTTAATTTCAGCCTTTTTTCTCTCCAAGGGATTTCTCACGCGGACGAGGCGTCCAAAATCGTCAAAGCCGTTGATATCAAAGGCAATAAGACGGTTTCCAGTCTTACCATTTTAGCGAAAGTCAAAACCAAGCCGGGAGAAGAACTTTCCTCGACGATGCTTAACGAAGACTTGAAGCGTCTGTACGGTTTGGGTTATTTCACCGACGTGCGTATTGAACAGGAAGATTTTGACGGGGGCGTTAAAGTTTTGTTTTTGGTGACGGAAAAACCCGTTCTTTCGGAAATCCGCATTGAAGGCAATCAAAAAATCAAAAAAGACGACATCAAAAAAGAAATGCAATCGGTGATGGGTGATTTCGTCGATGAAAAACGCGTGCGAGATGACGTCGAAGCGGTGCGTAAACTTTATGAGAAAAAAGGTTTTTCCGAAGCGCAGGTGGACAGCGCGATTGAGGTGAACCCTGAAACGGCTCAGGCCGTGCTTCGCGTGATTATCAATGAGGGTCTCAAGCTTCGTATCAAGGATATCCGGGTGATCGGAAACAACTCGATCAAAGCGGGGGATATTCTTGGAAAACTCAAAACCAAGAAAATGTCCTGGTTTGGTTGGTTTCATTCGGGCTATCTGAAACAAGATGACTTGGATGAGGACGTGGAACGCATCAAGTCTATTTATGATGAAGCCGGCTTCAGTGACGCTGAAGTGACCACCGAAACCGAGTCGTTGAGCGGCGGAAAAGATAATGCCGACATTATTCTCAAGATTATTGTTAAGGAAGGTAAGAAATATTTGGTGGGCGAAGTTCAATTTAAAGGAAATTCCGTTCTCAAGAGTGAAGAGCTAGCCAAGACCATTTTGATGTCCAAAGACAAGCCTTTTTCAAGAAAAGGGTTACGCGTGGACGTGTCGGCGCTTCAAGATCTGTATTTCGAGAAAGGGTATTTGTCCGCCCAGATCCGTTCGGAGTCGCTTTACAATGACACCACCGATAAGGTGGATCTGAATTACACGATTGCCGAAAATGAATTGACCTATGTCGAGCGGGTGCGCATTCAGGGCAATACCAAGACCAAGGACGTCGTGGTTCGGCGTGAACTCAGAGCCTATCCCGGCGAATCTTTTTCGGGTGCCCGTCTTAAGCGATCCAAAGAACGTCTCTACAATCTCGGCTTCTTTGAAGAAGTGAAGTTTGATACCGAACCGGGCTCTCTTCCCAACACGCGTGACTTAGTGGTCAGTGTGAAAGAGGCCAAGACCGGAGAGTTTAGCTTCGGCGGTGGTTTTAGCTCGGTGGACTCGGTGTTAGGTTTCGCGCAGATCCGGCAGAAAAATTTTGATTGGCAAAACTGGAAAACCTTCACCGGCGCCGGACAGGATTTTGGACTGCGCTTTGAATTGGGGAGTGTGCGCCAAAATGTCGAACTCAGTTTTACCGAGCCGTGGTTCTTCGGCCACCCGTATTCTTTCGGATTTGATCTTTACCGCAAGCAGATTAACCGTTCCGGCAGTTCTGGCTATTTCTTTGATCAACGCAAAACCGGCGGTGATTTGCGCCTTGGAAAAGAATTCAACGAATACGATAAGGGACTTTTGATGTACCGCCTGGAAAAGGTGGAAATTTCCGATGTGCGTGACAACGCTTCTTCCGCGCTCACGGATGAAATCGGCAGCAATGTCACCTCCAGCTTGTCCCTGACATTGTCGCATGACGAAAGAGACAATATTTACAATCCTTCCAAAGGTATTTTTATGACGGGTACCGGAGAATTGGCCGGTGGCGTGCTCGGTGGTGACCGTGACTTCTATAAGCTCTTTGGATCGGCTAGCAAGTACCTGGCTAATTTCGATACCATGGTTTTGGAACTTAAATTGCGTGCGGGCATCGCGGATGAGTATAGCGATTCTCTATCGGTTCCGATTTACGAGCGTTATTTCGCGGGTGGAGCCAACACGATACGTGGTTATCGCGAACGGCGTGTGGGTCCTCGCGACGCGGGCAATAAAGATCCTATCGGTGGCGAAGCTTTCTGGGTGATGAACGCCGAAGAAACTTTTACCGTTTATCCGGATTTGATCAAAGGCGCGGTATTTTTTGACGCGGGCAATGTTGAAGAGGAAATCAACGAATTTGGCAGTGGAGGTATCTTTAAGGGAGTTGGCGCCGGAGTTCGAGTCAAAACCCCGATAGGCCCCGTGAAACTTGATGCCGGATATCCACTGGATGATGTGGAAGGGGAAAGCAAGAAAATCCGTTTCTACTTCAATATCAGCCAAGGCTTCTAAAAAAACTTTTATTGATCAGTACGAATTAAAAAAAACCAGGAGGAGTTGTTAAAATGAAAAAGTTATTTCGAGTTGTATTGTCTGTGATGGTGTTGGCAGGTTTTTGGACGGTCAGCGCGCCCAAAGCGCAAGCGGCCGGTGAGAAAATCGGTTATGTGGACATGGCCAAGGTGTTTGATGATTACCTGAAAACCAAGGATTTTGACAAATCCTTGGAAGGCAAAGGCGCCGCCAAGCAAGGCGAACGCGAGAAGATGGTAAATGAAATCAAGAAGCTCCGGGATGAGGCCGAGCTTTCCAGCGCTTCCGCCAAAGAAGAGAAACAGGCCAATATCGACGAAAAAATTAAAGCGCTTCAAGAATTTGACCGCACCACGCGTACCGCTCTCGGCAAAGAACGCGACAACATGGTTCGTGACATCTTAAAAGAAATTGAATCCGTGATACAAGACTACGGTAAAGCACAAGGGTACGCTTTTATTTTTTATGACCGCGCGCTCGCTTACAAAGGCGAATCCAGCAACGTGACGCCTCAGGTCATCAAGGTTTTGAATGACGCCTACGCTAAGAAAAAATAGTGAGCCTTCTAAAAGCATAAAACTTCAAGAAATCGCGGCGCTTGTTGATGGGGAGTTGGTGGGAGATCCCGCCCCCCTCATTACGGGCGTCGCGGGCATCAAAGAAGCGCGCCCCGGCGACATCACGTTTTTAGCCAATCCCAAGTACGTTGCGCATCTGGATCAGACGCAAGCCTCCGCTGTTATCACTTCCAAAGAAATTAGTTTCCCTGGAAAGACACTGATTCGCACCGCCAATCCCTCATTGGCATTCACCAAAATCATTTCATTCTTTAAACCCGAGCCCTTGTCTCGTCCGGCCGGGGTGCATCCGACCGTTGTGATCGGGAAAAATGTCACCTTAGGTCAGGGAGTTTCCGTGGGACCGCATGCGGTGATCGAGGATCATGTCTCCATCGGCGCTCGCTCGGTGATTGAGGCGCAGGTTTTTATTGGCAGAGAGTCTGTTTTAGGAGAAGACGTTCACTTGTACCCGCAGGTGACGCTTCGGGAGAAAACCGAGATAGGTCATCGAGTCATTATCCATAGCGGCACGGTGATCGGTAGCGACGGTTTCGGTTATGAGACGGTGGAAAATGTTCATCTGAAAATTCCTCAAGTCGGCACGGTTTGCATTGAAGACGATGTGGAGATTGGCGCGAATGTTTGCATAGATCGAGGACGTTTTCAGAAAACTTGGGTCAAAAAAGGCAGTAAAATCGATAATCTCGTGCAAATCGCGCACAATGTGGTGATCGGAGAAAATTCTTTGATTGTGTCTCAGGCTGGTATTTCAGGTTCCTCCGAAATCGGAAAAAACGCGATTATCGCCGGTCAAGCGGGACTGGTGGGGCATATCAAGTTGGGTGACGGCGTGATTGTCGGTGCTGGCGCGGGCGTTACCAAGTCATTCCCCGATCAAAGCGTTATTTTAGGAAGTCCCGCGAAGCCTATCGCCGAACAGAAAAAATTATTTGTTTTCATCGCGAGACTTCCGGAATTGTTTAAAGATTTGGGAGAAATCAAAAAAAAGCTGGGACTTTCCAAGTGATTAGCCGCGCCAAACGATTTCAAAAAACGATCGCGAAGGCCGGATCTATCGTAGGCCTTGGCATTCACTCCGGAAAAAAAACAACACTGCGTTTAGAGCCGGCTCCCGTAGGACAGGGCATTCAATTTTTTCAAAAAGGTGTCGCCGTGCCCGAGACTATTTTAAACACTTCCCGCTGTACCAGCATTGGCACGGGCACGCTTCAAGTCCAAACGGTGGAGCATCTATTGGCGGCGCTCTCAGGACTTGAAATCACGAATATTCGTATCGAGGTGGATGGGGAAGAGATCCCAGGTTTGGATGGAAGCGCGCTGGAGTTTGTGAATTTATTCAAAAATCTGGGAATTGAAGAACAAAAAGAAGAAGCGCCGGTTTTTAAAATCAAAGAACCGGTGTTTTTTTATGAAAACCAAAAAGCGCTGGCCGCCTATCCGGATGACGCGTTCTCAGTCGCTTATACGCTGGATTATCCGCATCCCTTGCTTCGCGCGCAGACGGTGGATTTTAAATTGACCCCCGACACCTTTGTGAATCAAATCGCGCCCGCCCGCACTTTTTGCACCAGTCGCGAAGCCGAGGAAGTCCAAAAAAACGGGAAAGGGCTCGGCGCTACACTTAACAACACGCTCGTGATCGGGGACGAGGGTCCCCTCGGCAATCAATTTCGCTTTCCTGATGAATGCGCGCGGCACAAAGTGCTCGATATTATAGGAGATTTGTATTTGCTGGGTTTTCCGATTCAGGCGCGTGTGATCGGCCTTCGAAGCGGTCACTCGCTGAACCGGAAATTAGTCGAATATATCAAAAAACAGCAGCGGGGAGAATCATGAGCCAGGGCGTGATGGATTTGGAAGGAATTAAAAAAATATTACCGCATCGGGATCCGTTCATTATGGTCGACCAGATCCTTGAAATGAAAGATGATTTTATTGTGGGCGTGAAACATTTGAGTCCCGACGAGGCTTTTTTTAAAGGCCATTTTCCGGGACGGCCTGTCATGCCCGGTGTTTTGATGGTGGAAGCTTTGGCGCAGACCGGCGGTGTTTTGGTTTTATCTAAAAGTGAAAATCGTGGCAAGATTGCCTATCTTGTGTCGGTGAATGAGGCGCGATTTCGGCGGGTGGTGGTTCCCGGGGAAGCCCTGCGACTGGAAGTTAAAGTGCTTAAGATGAAATCCAGGATTGGTTTGGTTCACGGGAAGGCTTTTGTCGGCGAAGAAATCGCCTGCGAGGCCGAAATCATGTTTAGTTTGGCGGAATAGTTTTTATGGCTTCAAAAATTCATCCCAGTGCCATTGTTGCGAAAGAAGCGCGGATCGCTTCCGGCGTGGAGATCGGGCCTTATTGCCTTATCGGTCCTAACGTCACAATTGGATCTGGCACGCGGCTTTTGGGGCATGTGGTGGTGGATGGCCATACGCAGATCGGGGAAAACTGCTCTATTTTTTATGGCGCTTGCTTAGGAGCCGCCCCTCAAGACAAGAAGTATAAAGGGGAAGTGTCTTATCTGACCATTGGGAGTGACAATATTATCCGCGAATATGTCACGATCAATGTCGGCGCTTCTTCGGGATCTAAAACGATCATTGGAAATAAAAATTTTTTAATGGCCTCCTCCCATATCGGTCATGACTGCGTGATTGGCAATGAAGTGGTGTTGGTCAACGGCGGTGGTTTGGGCGGGCATGTGGTCGTGGAAGACCAGGTAGTGATCGGGGGGCATACCGGCATTCATCAATTTTGTCGAGTAGGAAAATTGGCCATGATCGGCGGGCTTTCGAAGGTAGTCGTGGATGTGCCGCCATTTTCGATGTGTGACGGCAATCCTGCCGTGGTGAAGGGTATTAACGCGGTAGGACTTAAACGCGCGGGCCTCTCCTCTTCCCAGGCCATGAAAATCAAAAAGGCGATTAAAATTCTTTTTATGTCCGGCATGGCCTTGACGCATGCGCTTGAGCAATTATCCCTCGAAGTCGAAATGGACGCTCAAATCAAAGCTTTGATGGAGTTCACTAAAAAATCCAAACGAGGCGTCGCTCGTCAGTCCTCTTCCAAATCGGAACCAGAGATAGATAATGTGGTTTAAACCTTCTTCAGACGCAGAGCCCATCGGCCTCATTGCCGGCGCGGGGGATTTTCCGACACTATTAGCCGAGACGGCGCATTCTCTCCACAAAAAAATCATTGTGATCGGTCTTCGGGGTTGTGTAAACCCGGCGATTGAGCGATTTGCGACCCAGATGCATACCATTGAACTGGGAGCTGCCGATGAATTGGTAAAGCTTCTTAAATTTCATAAAATTAAAAAAGTAATTTTGGCCGGCGGGGTGCCTAAAAAAGAAATGTACAATCCTTCGTCGACGCTGGACGACACCGCAAAAAGCATTATCAAAAAAACGTCCAATCGCGGCGATGATCATCTGCTTAAGGCTTTTCAGATTTTTCTTAAAATCAAATGCGGTGTTTCTGTCATCGATTCCCGCGTTTTTTTAAAAGACGCTCTTTCGCCTAAAGGAGTTTTGACTCGCCGGAAACCCACCGAGACCGAAATGAGTGATTTGAAATTTGGCTGGCATATTGCGAAGGGAATTGGCAAAATGGACATCGGTCAAACGGTGGCTATCAAGGATCAGGTGGTGCTGGCGGTGGAAGCCATTGAAGGCACCAATGCCGCGATTCGCCGGGCTAATGAATTATCCGGTGGAGGTGCCGTGATCGTGAAGGCCGTCAAACCCAATCAGGATTTGAAATTCGACCTTCCTTGTGTGGGTATCGAAACCTTGGAGGTGATGAAAGCCTCCGGGTCTCATGTGTTGGGGATTGAAGCCGGAAAAACATTGATGCTTTTTAAGAGTCAATTTTTGGAAAAGGCGGATCAGGAAAATTTTACGATTGTAGGATTGTAATTCAGTAAAGGGTTTGTCATGGTTGGAAGTATTTTAATTATCGGAGATCAGAATAAACACGGCCAGGAGCTGAAGGACGCTCTGAAACGCGAAACCAACTTCGCGTCGCATCTGGTTTCAAAAAACGCGATATCTATTTCGGCGATTGTTGAAAAAGAGCCGGATCTTATCCTGATGAATCCCAAGCAGACTTATTTTGAGATCATGGATCTTTATTACAGCATTAAAAAAGAACCGCAGATCCAAGACACGCCGATTATCCTTCTAATGGATGAGAGTGAAATGAAATCCGCGGATCTGCCTAGCGGCATCCAGGAAGTGCTTTACCGCCCGCTTCGAATTGCGGAGGCGCTGGTGCGCATCAATCATTTATTCAAGCGTATTCACAAAGTGGATCAAAAAAATATTCTTCAGCGCGGCAAACTGAGCATTGATATCACCAAATACGAAGTGCGTATCGGCGAGAAAAAAATTGATCTGACCTTTACAGAATTTGAGCTTCTTAAGTTTTTGTGCGGCAATCCCGGAACGGTGTTCACCCGCGAAGTGCTTTTGAATAAAGTGTGGGGGTATGAATATTACGGAGGAACCCGCACCGTGGACGTTCACATCCGTCGTTTGCGCTCCAAGATAGAGGGAAAGTCCGCTACTTTCATCGAAACGGTTCGTAATATCGGCTACAAGTTCATTTCCGAAGAATAAGGAAATTTATGGCACCCAAAACAGCGAAGTCTTCAGGTTCAAAAGCAAATCCTCAGAAACAGAGCAAAGAATTTGTGCTCAAAAAAGCCTCCGATCACAATGTCCGCTTTATCCGCCTTTGGTTTTCTGACATTTTAGGGTTGTTAAAAAGCTTCGCCATCACCATTGATGAGCTCGAAGAATCCATGAATGACGGCAAGGGCTTCGACGGTTCTTCGATTGAAGGTTTTGCCCGCCACGCGGAGTCCGACATGAGAGCGTTTCCGGATCCCGGTACTTTTGAGCTTCTTCCATGGCGCCCCAGGGAAAACGCGGTCGCGCGTATGTTCGCGGATATCGTGGATGTGAACGGAAATCCTTTTATTGGCGATCCCCGCCAGTGTTTAAAAAGAAATCTTAAAAAAGCGTCGGATCTTGGTTTTACTTTTTATGTCGCTCCTGAGATCGAATATTTTTATTTTCAAAACTCCGAATCCACCAAGACTTTGGATCGCGGCGGCTATTTTGATCTAACGCCGCTCGACGTCGCGTCGGATTTGCGTCGTGAGACGGTTTTAACACTCGAAGAGATGGGTATTGGTGTGGAATCCAGCCATCACGAAGTGGCTCCCAGTCAACACGAGATCGATTTACGCTACACCGACGCGCTCACCATGGCAGACAACACCATCACATATCGCTTGGTTGTTAAAGAAATCGCTTTAAAAAACGGGGTATACGCCACCTTTATGCCGAAGCCGCTCAAAGATGAGAATGGAAGCGGCATGCATGTGCATCAATCGCTTTTCAAAGGCGACAAAAACGCGTTTTTTGACAAGAGCGACCGGCATCATCTTTCGAGGATCGGAAAAAGCTATATTGCGGGTCTTTTAAAGCACGCGCCGGAGCTTTGCTTGGTCACCAATCAGTGGGTAAATTCTTACAAGCGCCTGATCCCGGGCTATGAAGCGCCTGTTTATACCTTCTGGTCCAAACGAAACGGCTCCTCCTTGGTGCGCGTGCCTTCGTACCGGGCTGGTTATGAAGACGGGATGCGTGCGGAACTTCGCTCCCCGGATCCTTCTTGCAATCCCTACCTGGCTTTCTCGGTGATGCTGGCTGCGGGCTTGGAGGGAATTAAACACGGTTATGAGCTTCCGGATTCGATTGAGCACGAAGTCCACGGTTTGTCGGAAGCGGAGCGAAAGAAAAAAGGCATTGAGCTTTTACCCCAGAGTTTGGGAGAGGCGATCGCGATCGCCGAGAAGAGCAAATTTTTAAAAGATTGCCTCGGAGAGCATATTTACCATTCCTTAATTGAGAATAAAAAACTCGAATGGGGAAAATACTGCGCTGAGATCTCCAACTACGAGCTCGACAAATACCTACCGGTTTTATAAAAGAGAGATAATCTCTCCCGCCGCGCGTTTGATCGCGCCCGGTGAACCCAGTTTTTCCGAGACCTTTTCCAGATCTTTCCGCATCGAGGCGATGCGAGCGGGTTGGGAAAGAATATTAAACGCCTCCTCGGCGATTTTTTCGGGCGTCGCCTGATACTGCAGAAGCTCCGGCATTTTCATTTCATTTAAAATCAAATTCGGCAGACCCAGATAGGGGATGCGGATTAGATTTTTGACCAAAAAATAAGTCCCGAAAGTGCTTTTATTTGAAATAATCATCGGGATTCCCAACAGCGCGCATTCTAAAGTGGCTGTGCCGGAACAGACGATGGCTAAATCGCTTTCCCCGATAGCCTCGTAGCTATTTTCCTCGACCAAATCAATGGGCGCCTCCACAGTTTTGAGAAGTCTCTGGTAAAATTCTTGGGGTAATGTCGGGGCTTTGATCAAGCGAAAGCGAATGCCCGGGATTTTTTTAGAGAGAATCAAAGCCGCTCCCGCAAACACCGAAAACAGCATCTTAAGTTCGCCTTTTCTGGAGCCGGGTAGAAGCGACACGATCGGACGGTCTTGAATGCTTTTTTCTTTCTGCCGTGCCGGCAGAATGAGATCTTTTAAAGGATGTCCGACCCACGCGACGGGAATTTGCCTGTTTTCGTAAATCTTTTTCTCGAATTCAAACACGACAAGCACTTTTGAAATATACTTTTTTATTTTCTCGATGCGTTTGGGAGCCCACGCCCAGATTTGAGGCGCGATGTAATAAGCCACCGGGATGCCCATTTCATGGATTTTTTTAGCCAGATGCAGGTTAAAACCCGGATTATCGATAAGAACCACAAGATTGGGATGCGCTTCACGGATCTGCGATAAAATAACTTTGGAGGCGTTTCTGTAGGCGGGCAGACGCTTTACGACTTCGGTAAAACCGGTCACATGAAAATGGGCAAGATCAAAAAAGTTGAGCGCACCGGTCGCTTTGATTTTTTCGCCGCCGACCCCGTAAATTTCCAAGGGGGATCCCGCGGCCTGTTTCAGGACCTCAATCAGGTGAGCGCCATGAAGATCGCCGGAAGCTTCCCCGGCGATGATGTAGATTTTTTTCAATGCTGGCTGTCTTTGATCTCTTTTGAAATTTGAAGGGCCAGTGCCAATGCTTGGCGACCTTCTTCGCCGGACACCAGAGGTTTTTTATTTTCACGAAGGCATCGAATGAAATCCGAAAGCTCTTCTTTGAGAGAATCACTGCGTGTGATGTCGATTTTTTTGTGGTGAATGCCGCCGTTTTCTTTGGTGTAGATCAAGACTTCTTGCGTCACATAATCAATGGAAATATAGGCGTCGTCCTGAAAAATCCGGATTTTTCTCATCACGTCTTTGGTGACGCGGCTAGCGGTAAGATCACACACACAGTTATTTTCAAAGCGGATGCGGGCGTTGGCGATGTCCTCGGTTTTGGAGAGGATGAAAGCACCGACCGAATCCACGTGTTTGATGGGGGAGCGAACCATATCCAGCACAATGTCGATGTCATGAATCATTAGATCCAGCGTGACGCCCACATCAACGACGCGTGGGTCATAAGGCCCTAGCCGGTGGCATTCGATAAAACGGGGAGCTTTGATGACGCTTTTAATCGCGCGAAACGCGGAGTTGAAGCGCTCAATGTGACCCACTTGAATTGTCAAATTTTTTTTACCCGCGATTTCCAAGAGTTCGTCCGCTTCTTTGAGCGTCGCGGTGATGGGCTTTTCGATGAGCACGTGAATGTTGTGCTCCAGAAATTCTTTGGAGATCTCAAAATGTTTGCTGGACGGCACTACAATGCTGACCGCGTCGACTTTGCCTATAAAATCTTTAAAGTGCGTGGAGGCTTTGGTTTTGCAATGGAAGGCGACCTCTTTGGCTCGGCTTTCCGAGGAGTCGCACACACCCACAAGCTCGACGCCTGGAAGCTTGGAATAGACTTCCGCGTGTTTAGACCCTAATTTGCCAACGCCGATCACGGCTATTTTTACAGGGGAACTCATAACCCAGTATTGTACCCTGTCATAGCGCTAGCACTCAAGAACGATTCTTGATTAACTTTAGCGGTATGTTATGATGCCTATTATGCTTAACTCATTTAATCCCAAATCGTTGGGGAAAACTTTCACCGATTTGCTCTTTTTAGTCCCCGTGTCCGCCTTTTTTCTGGTTTTTAAACTGGGCAATGGCTCTTTGGCCAGCTGGGATGAGGCGATTTACGCGGGTGTCGCCAAAGAAATTTTCTTGTCCAAGGACTGGCTTCATCTGACCTGGGCTGGCCAAGCGTGGATTGACAAGCCGCCGTTGTCGATCTGGGCGACCGCTTTTTTTTACAAGCTTTTTGGGGTTTCGGAATTTTCCGCGCGACTTTTTTCGGCGCTTTGCGGCGTAGGGATCGTGGTGATGACTTACTTGATTGGCCGCAAACTTTTGAATCGTTGGGTCGGGTTTACGGGGGCGATGGTACTTCTAAGCTCCTCGCATTTTTTACGTTTCTCAAGATTTGGGATGATGGACGCGCCGGTAACTCTTTTTTTGTGTTTGGCACTATATTTTTTCTGGTTGGGACGCGAAAAAGACCGCTACCTGGTTTTTTTCGGGCTGGCGGCGGGATTTGGTTTTTTGACTAAAAGCTTCGCGATTGCTTTTGTGTTTCCTATCGTCGGATTTTATGCCTGGTGGGCGGACGAGCTGGTGCTTTTAAAACGACCGGCTTTTTGGGCGGGTCTAGGGGTTTTTTTAGTGATGGCGGTCGGTTGGACAGGGTATCAGGCCGCGCATTACGGGCAGGCGTATTTAGACGAAGCGCTTTACAAACATTTTTTCTTGAGAAGTTCTCAGGCATTGGAAGGGCACGCGGGGAACTATTACTTTTATATTCGCACTATGGTGAATAAATATCATCCTTGGATCCTCGTGGGCGTTTTTTCGGCGCCCTTTTTTCTTTTTAAGGCGATCAAAGATCGTCTTGAGGAAATTATTTATCTGTCGTTGTGGATGTTCGTTATTTTTATTATCGTGACGCTCATGAAAACCAAGCTCCCCTGGTATATTTTTCCGGCGTACCCGGCGCTTTCCTTATCGGTGGCCTATGTTTCCGGTCGCCTGCTGGATGAAAAATACTCCGGCGGAGTGAAATTATTATTTTTGGGTATTTTGGCGCTTCATGTGCATTATTCGCATGTGTTTAATCAAGACTACAGCCGTCCGATTAAAAATATCGCTCCCGCCATTGAGTCCAAAACAAACGCTCAAGACATTCTGTACCTCTATCACTATCATGAGGCGCCCGCTTCCAATTTTTATTTGGGAAGGCAAACGAGATATTTGGATGATGAAAACGCGTTGATTTCCGCCGCTAAAAATCCACCGGGGCGCTTTTTGTGTCTGATGTTTGATAAAGAGGCGATGCCCATGTCCGCTCGATTAACAGAACTGGGTATACACGAAACAGCTCGTTCGGGAGACTACGCGCTTTATGAAAAGTAATTATCGACGTCTCATCGGTTTTGTCGGACCGCATAAGCAGAGGTTGTATCTGGCATTTGTGACGATGGTGATGAATTCGCTTTTGAGCGGACTGCCGATTATCGGCGTGCTGATCCCTTTTATTGATACGATTTTGGCGGGAAAACCCATCGTTCTTCCGCATCAAGATCAGCTACCTACGTTTATCGTTGATTTCGTGTATCACCTAAACGCGTTGCCGCGCTGGGATCTTTTAAATCTAATTATTTTTTGGACGATTGGCACCACTTTCTTAAGACTGATTTTTGAATATTTCCAATCTTATCTCATGAATGATGTGAGCCAATGCGTGATCCGGGACGTGCGCAATCAGGTGTATCAAAAAATTATTAGCCTGCCTTTGAGTTTCTTTTCCAAGGCTCAGACGGGCGCCTTGGTGTCGAGAATCACTTATGACACGGGGGTGATTCGTGACGCGATTTCCGAGGGGCTTACGGATTTTCTTTTTCAGCCGGTGCAGATTGTGATGAATATTTTCGCGCTTTTGTCGGTCAAATACATTTTCGACATTCCCTGGAAACTTGTTTTTATTATTTTTATTTTATTGCCGCTGGTCATTTATCCCGTGTTCCGCGTGGGGCGTCGTCTCAAAAAAATCAGTCGCTCCAGCCAAGAGCAAGTGGCGGAGATCAACTCGACACTTTTTGAATCGATTTCTGGTATTCGCATTGTTCAGGGGTTTGGCATGGAAAAATATGAAAACCAGCGTTTTGAACGCCAAAACCAATCTCTCTATCAAACCATGATGCTCTCGATCAGCCGCATGATTATTGTGGCGCCGCTGACGGAATTTATCGGATTTCTCTGCTTAGGGATCGTGCTTTGGACCGGGGGCCGTGAAGTCATCGACAATCACATGTCGCCGGGGGCTTTCATCGCATTTCTCTTGGCGCTTTTTTCACTTTTAAGGCCGTTTAAGCGCTTGAGCCGGGTGCATGGGATTAATCAACACGCAATGGCCGCCGCCGAACGTATTTTTGAAATCATGGACGCGCCTAACACCATCGTTGAAAAGCCCCAAGCCAAAAATTTGGCGCCTCTCAAAAAAGAAATTTCATTCGACAATGTGACGTTTAGTTACGGCGAGAAAATTAATTTATCCAAAATCAGTTTTAAGGCCAAGGCCGGTGAGATCGTTGCGATTGTCGGACCCAGCGGCGCGGGGAAGACGAGTCTTGTGAATTTGCTTCCGCGTTTTTATGATCCGCAAGAAGGGGTGATCTCGATTGATGGGATTCCAATTAAAGACGTGACGCTCAAGTCTTTGCGCGAGCAGATTGGCATTGTCACCCAAGAAACCGTTCTTTTTAATGACACGGTCAGTTCCAATATCGCTTATGGCCGTTCCAAAACGCCGCAGGAAGACATTGAAAAAGCCGCTCGTATCGCCAACGCGCATGAATTTATCTGCAAACTTCCTCTTAAGTATCAAACGATGATTGGGGATCGCGGGGTACGCCTGTCCGGAGGAGAGAGACAGCGCCTTTCCATCGCCCGGGCGGTGCTCAAAAACCCGCCACTTCTGATTTTAGATGAAGCGACCTCGGCGCTCGACTCCGAATCTGAAATTTTGGTGCAGGAGGCGATTCATAATTTGATGAAAGGGCGCACCGTGCTTGTGATTGCCCACCGTTTGTCGACGATTAAAGACGCGCACCGTATTTTGGTGATCGATAACAGCCAGATCGCGGAAATCGGCACCCATGACGAATTGCTCGCCAAAAACGGCCTCTACAAGCGGCTTTATGAGCTCCAATTTCGTATCTAAGAGCCTCCAAGCGAAAATCCTTGCCTGGCTTTGAATCTCTGGTATAATCCTAACTTTACAAAAGTAGGCGGTTTTTAGTAGCCATTGTGGCTTCTTTATAAGCGCCTAAAACGAAGGGGCTCGGATCCTAGATCCGGGCGGGAATGAACGTCGAAAGACGTGCCTAAGTCTTTTAAAGATAAAGGCTTATGTGATTCCTTAAAATGAAGAAGGAGAGTACCTTGTCTAAAGAGTTAATCCAAAATCTGCTCGAGGCCGGCGTCCATTTCGGTCACCAAACCAAAAAATGGAACCCCAAAATGAAACAATATATTTTTGGGGAAAAAAGCGGTATCTACATCATTGATCTTGAAAAGACCGCGGCACACATCACTCGCGCTTGTAACTTTATGCGCGATGTCGCCTCTCAAGGCGCCCCGGTTCTTTTTGTCGGTACCAAACCCCAAGCCCAGGCTATCATTGAAGCTGAAGCCAAACGCTGCAACATGTTTTATGTGAATCATCGTTGGTTGGGCGGGATGTTGACCAATTATCAGACCATCAAAAACAGCATCAAGCGTTATAAGAGCCTGATTCTGATGCGCGAAGACGGTACCTTTGAAGCGCTCACCAAAAAAGAAGTTTCAATGCTCGAATCCGAAATCCAGAAGCTTGAAAAAAATCTAAAAGGCGTGACCGATATGCCTCGTCTCCCGGGCGCGATGTTCGTGATTGACGCCAAGAAAGAGGATATTGCGGTCAAAGAAGCCAATCGTTTGGGAATTCCCGTGGTCGGCATCGTGGACACGGATTCCGATCCGGATCGCATTCAGTATCCGATTCCCGGCAATGACGATGCGATTCGTTCGATCAAATTAATCACCTCCATCATTGTGGATAGCGTGTTGGAAGGCGTGCAAAAAATCAGCCGCTCTGAAGTCAAACCCGACAAAGACGAATCCATTGAAGAAGTGGTGGCAGGCAATTCATGAGCATCGCCTCCGCTGACCACGTCAAAGAACTGCGCGATCGTACGGGCGCAGGCATGATGGATTGCAAGGCCGCGCTCCAAGCCACTAATGGAAATATCGAGCAGGCCATTGATTTCCTCCGGAAAAAAGGCATGGCATCTGCCGCCAAGCGCGCCGGCCGTGAGGCCAAAGAAGGCTTGATCACTTCCCGCGTGAATGGCAAAAAAGCGGTGCTCGTGGAAACCAATTGCGAAACCGATTTCGTGGCTCGGACAGATGATTTTAAAAATCTGACCGGGATGGCGATGGACGAAGTTTTGGCCGGCGGCGAAAGCGCGTTGGGTTCTGAAAAACTAAATGCCCGCATCGCGGAGCTTTCCGGAAAAATCGGCGAGAAAATGCTGGTTCGCCGCGCGAAACTCGCCGAAACCAAGGACGGCGTTTTCTTCACCTACATTCATTCCAATAACAAACTCGGTGTGTTGGTTGAAATCGTTGCGCCCAAATCGGCGTCGAATCCGGCTTTGGAAGAACTCGGAAAAAATATCGCGATGCAAATCGCGGCGTCCAATCCGATTTCTTTGACACGCGCCGAAGTGCCTTCCATTATTGTCGAGCGCGAAAAGGCGGTTTTTAGGGAAGAAGTGAAGGGGAAACCCGAAAATATTCTCGAAAAAATTGTCCAAGGGAAATTGGATAAATTTTATCAAACCCAATGTCTTTTGGAACAGCCGTTTATCAAAGACGACAAGATGTCCGTCCAAAAATTATTGGATGACGCTTCGAAGAAATTAGGCGAAACGGTGAAGATTCAAAGTTTTGTTCGTTTTCAACTAGGCGAGGCGATTGCCGCTTAACTTCATGAAGAAATCGAAAACCTACAAACGGGTGCTTCTAAAGCTCAGCGGGGAAGCTCTCCAAGGCAGTCTCAATTACGGGATTGATCCTAAAATTGTAGATTCGATCGCGCTGCAGTTGATTGATGTGAAGGCGCTCGGCGTGGAACTAGCCGTCGTGATCGGCGGAGGCAATATTTTTAGAGGTCTCCAAGCGGCGTCCCGCGGCATGGATCGCTCGACCGCGGATTACATGGGAATGCTTGCCACGGTGATCAACGCGATGGCGCTTCAAGACGCGCTTGAGCGTAAGGGCGCTTTCACACGCGTCCAAACCGCGATCAACATGGAAGCATTAGCCGAGCCGTACATTCGCCGCCGCGCGATACGTCATCTGGAAAAAAACCGTATCGTCATTTTAGCTGGTGGTACCGGAAATCCTTATTTTACGACGGATACGACCGCGGCACTTCGCGCGATTGAACTGGGCGCGGATGTCATTTTAAAAGCCACCAAGGTGGATGGCATTTATTCGGCGGATCCCAAAAAAGTGAAGAATGCCAAACGCTTCACGCATATTCGCTACATGGAAGTTTTGAAAAAGAGTCTCAAGGTGATGGATGCCACGGCGATCAGCCTTTGCATGGATAATAATTTGCCCATCATCGTGTTTGATCTTTTGAAACAGGGTAATATTCGCCGGGCTGTGACCGGGGAAAACATCGGAACCGTTGTTTCTAATTAAAGCCTAAAATTTTTATGAGCTCACAAATCGTCATTAAAGAATGCGAAGAAAAGATGAAAAAGTCCATCGACGCCTTGAATCAAAATCTCGGCGGGATTCGCACGGGTCGTGCCAATAGCAGTATGGTGGATAATTTGCGCGTGGATTATTATGGTGCCATGACACCGATGAAGCAGATCGCTAGCATCACGGTTCCTGAACCTCGTTTGATTGTGATCGCGCCTTGGGACGCGGGAGCGCTCAAGCCGATAGAAAAGGCGATCGCGGACTCCGATCTGGGCATCGCTCCCATTGTGGACGGAAAGCAAATTCGTTTATCCATTCCTCCGCTGACGCGTGAACGCCGTGAGGAACTAGTGAAAATTCTTCACAAGATTGCCGAAGAAGGCCGTGTCTCCGTGCGCTCTGTTCGCCGTGACGCCAATGAGCGAATTAAAGTTTTAGAGAAAGACAAAGCAATCACCGAAGATGAAAAGACAAAAACTTTGGATAGCATTCAAAAACTTACCGATAAGTACATTCAGATCATTGACCAAGCTCAATCCTCGAAGGAAAAAGAGCTCACCCAGGTTTGAAATAACTCCGAAAAATTTTTAGAGCCGGTAGCTCAGTTGGTAGAGCACTTCCCTTTTAAGGAAGGTGTCGCGCGTTCGATCCGCGCCCGGCTCAATTTTTTTCGGGTTTTTTTTCGGTTCAAAAATTGAGCCGGGCGCGGATCGAAGAGAGACGTCGTTGCCCAAATAAAAGCGTAAACTAATTGAGTTGCCACAAAGACAACTCAATTAGTTTACGCCATCCATCAACGACGTCGAATGGCCGACCCGGAACGAAGTAAGCTTGTCGACGGAGTCGACAAGACTTACGTAGTGGAGGGCGCCGATCCGCGCCCGGCTCACATTTTTCTCCCCTAGTATTTCGTGTGGAATCCAATAGGTTTTTTCTTTGATAGTTTTGCTGGTTCCAATAGTTCTCGAAGCGCCTCAAAAATAATTTTAAATTTCTTTTCGTGTTTTTCATATTTATGCTCAAGGTCATCTATCTTTTGACGAATAAGTTCGTTCACGGAGGCCATTTCCCGGAGCTTGGTGAAGGCACGCATGATGAGGATATTAGCCTCAATGGCTCGGTCGCTATTCAAAATACCCGAAAGCATCGCCACCCCTTCTTGAGTAAAAGCATAGGGAAGATAACGGCGGCCACCACGGCCTTTCTTTGAGGTTTCAATTTGAAACCTCAAAGATTCGGTCTCTTCCTGAGAAAGCTGAAACATAAAGTCATCGGGAAAGCGCTTAAGATTTCTCCGAACAGCTAGATTCATGACTTTTGTGCCAACGTTGTATAGCTCCGCAAGATCAGAATCGAGCATGATGCGCTTTCCGCGGATCAGATAGATTTTTGAAGAAATCGCAGAACCCTGAATAACAGAAACGATGTGTTTTGACATAGTTCAAGCCCCTTTTTGAATGTGAAGTAAACGACCAGGTTTTGTCATTTCTTTCGTTCAGTTGGGCTGAACTACTTCGAGGTCAATTTAAGTGGTAGGACTGATCCCTCGAGGGAAGGCTACTACGGAAATTATTATCGCACTTTCTAGGGTTTTGTTAAAGAAAATGTATTCAGCGTCACGTCCCGCTCCCGGCGATCCCACAACCCCCACCTCCCGATTTTAACCCCAGGTTAATCTATTCGTAACAAGCCCCAGTATACTTCTATAAAAAGCAGGAACATCCAGTGAAAGAAAAACGTCAGCTAGAAGTGCTGTATCAGATAAGCCGATCCTTGGTAGGTAAGCAAGATCTGGATGCCATTCTCCAGCAAGTGGTTGGGATGACGGCGGAACTGATCGGGTCTAAAATTTGTTCTTTAATGTTGCTCTCTAAAAATAAAGAAGAGTTGGTGATTAGAGCCACTCAAAGTTTGAGCGCCGCTTATCGCGACAAACCCCCCATTAAGGTGGGGCAGAGCATCTCGGGTCGCGTGGTGGTCAAAAAACAAGCGATTCAGGTGGCGGATGTGACTCAGGATGCGATTTACAGTTACCCTGAAATCGCCAAGCAAGAAGGTTTATGCTCTTTGTTATCGGTACCACTCATGCTTTCCGATAAAGTGATCGGCGTGTTGAATTGTTACACGGAAGAAGAAAAAACCTTTTCTAAGGAAGAGGTGCAGCTGGTTCAGACCATTGCCAACCAAGCGGCGATCATGGTGGAACACGGGAGGCTGGTTTCGGAGGAAGCGGAAGCACGGTTAGCGTTAAATACGAAAAAGGCTTTGGATAGCGCAAAACGGATCTTAATGAAGAGATACCATATGGGCGAAGAAGAATCCCATCGCTTTATTCAGAAGGCCAGCATGGATAAGAACAAACCCCAGAAAGAAATCGCGGAAGCGATCTTGATGGCGGCTGAGCTGGAAAAGTAATTTTATTTAAAAATTAATTAGGATAAAGACGTCCTTATTTTAAACGGGTGCGAAGAAGCATCGCTCGTTTATGGTAAGGATTTTATTTTTTAAATCAGAAGGAACGCTCATGACAAGCAATAAAAAGTCTCTATGAAACCCAAGCATCTGATTGTCGTCGGAAATGGCATGGCAGGCATGGCCTGTGTGGATCAAATACTCCAACAGAAACCAAATTTTAGAATCACAGTTTTCTCAGAAGAACCCTATTACAACTATAACCGGATTCTTCTCTCGTCTGTGTTGGCGGGTGAAAAATCCATCGAAGATATTTATATCAATACCGAAGAATGGTACAAAAAAAATAATATCACCGTGCATCTAGGCACAAAAATTATAGACATTGATGCCTTGAATAAAACGGTGGAGACAGACAAAGGAAACGCGTTTTCTTATGACCTTTTGCTTTTAGCGACAGGTAGTAATCCTTTCATTCCTCCGATTGAGGGAGTTCGAAAAAAAGGAGTTTATGTTTTCAGAAATATGGCGGATACACACGGAATTTTGGAGCATTGTAAATCCGCCAAAAAAGCGGTTGTTATTGGCGGAGGTCTTTTAGGGCTTGAAGCCGCGCGCGGACTTTTGAATCAGGGGCAACAGGTAACCGTTGTTCATATCATGGATCGCTTGATGGATGTCCAGCTGGATACGGTGGGGGGACAATTTCTAAAAAGGGAAATTGAAAAACTGGGAATCGAAGTTCTCCTAAATAAAAATACTAACCGGATCATGGGTGAGGATTCTGTCGAGGGAGTGCTTTTTAAAGATGGATCCATTGTTCCGGCGGACATCGTGGTGATCGCGTGCGGGATCCGTCCAAACGTGGAATTGGCTAAAAAGGCCGATTTAAAAATAAATCGAGGCATCGTGGTGAACGATTTCCTGGAAACCAGCGATCCGTCTATTTTTGCTATCGGCGAATGCGTGGAGCACCGCGAGAAAGTTTATGGTCTTGTGGCGCCGCTGTACGAACAGGGGAAAGTGCTGGCGGCGACTATTACTGGCAACAAAGGCTCCATTTATGAGGGGTCCACTCTTGCGACAAAACTAAAAGTAATGGGCATTGAGCTTTTTTCGGCTGGAGATTTTAAAGACGGAGAACCTGAAAAGGAAGTCATCAGCTATCAAGACCATGCTTTCGGAGTTTATAAAAAAGTGGTGGTGCATCAGGAGCGTGTCATTGGCACGATTCTTATCGGGGATTCTTCCGACGCCAACCGTTTTTTAGAAATGATTCGAAAACAAGATCGCGTCGGAGACAAGCGGCATCGTCTTCTTTTTGACGTGCCACCCGCGGTGCCTGGCTCCCCGACGGATGTCATGTCACGCCCGGATACGGATACGATTTGCGGCTGTATCGGAGTGTCTAAAGGGCAGATTGTCACGGCCATCCGTGAAAACGCTCTTAAAACAGTCTCAGAGGTTAAAGCTTGCACCAAGGCGTCGAGCGGGTGCGGAACCTGCGCGTGTTTGGTCGGGGATATTTTAAAAGCGGTGGTGGGAGCCGAATTCCAAGAAGAAAAAAAAGAGGTGCTGTGCGCCTGCGTGCCGTTCGCGAAAACAAAACTTCGAACGATGATCCAAACACAAAAGTTAAAAACAGTTCAAGATATTCTTGATATTTACGGCAACAGCACGGGCTGTTCGTTTTGTAAGCCGGCCTTAAGCTTTTTGGTGGATGAGGTTTGGATGGGAGAACATAAGGAAGACCGCTCCGCGCGTTATATCAATGATCGTGTTCACGCTAATATTCAAAAGGACGGGACATTTTCGGTGATTCCACGTATGAAGGGAGGCGTGACAACACCCAATGAACTCAGAAAGATCGCGGATGCCGCTGAAAAATACAATGTGAAGATGGTGAAGGTCACCGGCAGTCAGCGCATCGATCTATTGGGTGTTAAAAAAGAAGATTTGCCGAAAATGTGGGCGGATCTTGGAATGAATTCAGGTCACGCTTACGCGAAAGCGGTGCGCATGGTGAAGTCTTGCGTGGGGACTGATTTCTGTCGTTATGGCACTCAAAACTCTATTGAAACAGGCATTAAACTTGAAACGCTTCTTGAAGGTCTCTACACTCCCGGAAAAGTAAAAATGGGTGTCGTGGGTTGCCCGAGAAACTGCGCGGAAGCGACGGTTAAAGACATCGGGTTGGTTGGAATTGAAGGTGGTTGGCAGGTTGTGATCGGCGGTGGGGCGGGGAAAATCGTGCGCGCGGCGGATATTTTGATTACGGTGAAAACAACCGAAGAGGCGCTCGAGGCGGCGCTGCTCTTTTTCCAATATTATCGCGAGAATGGCGAATACTTGGAAAGAACTTATGATTTTGTGGTACGCGTAGGCCTTGAGACAATCCGCCGTGAAACGGTGTTGGCTTCCGATGAAATAAAAAAAGGATTATTGGATCGTTTGGCGAAGGCGAAATCAAAGGCGGTGGATCCCTGGAAAACGGAATCCGAAAAAAATATTCACCCGCTTCAATTCTCTGAACTGGTTTTGCCCAAAGAGGCGGAAGCCTTGATTGGGAGCCTCTAATGGAATCAATGCAATGGGTTCCGGTAGCGGATAGGGGCTCACTCCCACTCAGAGAAGGAAAACGCGTGATTTATCAAAATTATGAAATCGCGTTATTTAATTTGGGAAATGAATATTTAGCGATCGACAATCATTGCCCTCACAAGCAAGGTCCTTTGGCGGATGGCATCGTATCGGGAAAGTCGGTTTTTTGTCCTCTCCATAATTGGAAAATTGATCTTAAAACCGGATGCGCGCTCAGCGGTGGTGAAGGGCAGGTCAAAGTTTATCCCGTGAAAGTCATTCAAGAAAAAATCTGCGTTGATTTTAAAAATTCAAAGCTTTGCACTCCCTCCACTGCCCCGTCAGCCATTCCATCCGCTAAAGAAACCGAATAAAAATGCCGGAAGAGTCTTTAATCTTTGAAATGATGGATAAATACAATCTACCCTTAAAAAATAGGGTGGGTAAGGAAGGCTATTACGCGCCGCGCGGAAATAAAATCACCGGCACCGTGTTGGGTGTTGTAGAGCCAATAGAGTCGCTTATTCCGACAGAGCCCCTGGCGGACGGAGAACAGTACCGTTTTCATTTTGATATGTCACGTTGTGTGGGTTGTCAGTGTTGCGTGGTGGCCTGCAATGAACAGAACAACAATCCCGCGACGGTCAACTGGCGGCGTGTCGGCGAGATTGAAGGCGGCATTTATCCTAATGCTAAGAAATTTCACATGTCCATGGCTTGCAATCATTGTCTCGATCCGGCTTGTTTGACCGGTTGTCCGACAGACGCTTATCTTAAAGATCCGAAAACGGGTGTGGTTCGTCATAAGGCCGAAGAATGTATCGGATGCCGCTACTGCACTTGGAATTGTGCTTATGGCGTTCCCCAATTTAATAAAGAACGCGGCATTGTTACCAAGTGTGATATGTGTTATAGCCGGCTTGCGGATGGCATGGCGCCGGCCTGCGTGGCGGCCTGCCCAGAAAAAGCGATTCGTATCGAAACAGTGAATGTCGCCGAGTGGCTTAAAGACCATTCGGCCGCGGATGCGCCCCATATGCCGGATTCAAGCATCACTATTTCAACAACCCGGATCACACTTCCAGAATCGATGCCGGAAGATACCATGCGCTTAAACCGCCATCGCGTTGAACCGGAAGAGCCTCACACATCCTTGATCGTCATGACGGTACTGACTCAACTGGCGGCGGGAGGACTGATGACGCTGTGGCTCGGAAGTCTTTTGGCGCATGTCGTCGGATTTTTAAAACCTTTGGAAGAATTTCAGGTGTTTGGCGCGTCGGGTATTTTGGCGGTGACGGGGCTAGCCCTATCCGCGTCTGTTTTTCATTTGGGGCGTCCGCTCTACGCTTACAAAGCGCTTCGAATGTGGCGGCGCTCGTGGCTTTCCCGTGAAATTTTATTTTTCTCTCTATTTTCTTTTGCGGGCGCGGCATACGCGGCCTTACTTTTAGCGGAAACCTTTCTACACTTGGAGTTTCCAGAAGTGATCCTTGTATCCATAGGCGGCATCGCCGCTTTTTCTGGCATGGCAGGAATTTTTGCCAGCGCTAAAATTTATCTGGTTCCAGCCAGACCCGCCTGGAACACTATCCGCACGCCTTTACGTTTCTTTCTTACAGGATTTATTTTGGGGCCGCTTTTTAGTTTGGTGGTTTATGGTCTTCATTTGGTGTTTATGGGAAAGAATCTGACGCGCGAGAGTCTTGGACCAGTTCTTTGTTGGCTTGCTATTTCGGCGGTCGCCGGTTTTTCTCAGCTCTTGGTGCTTTTCGCACGACTTTTTCAAGTCAATGAAGGGAAAAATCCTGAATTGTATGATTCGGCACTGCTGATGACACGGCGCTTCCGAGTTCATTTTCTTTTACGCATCGGACTTTTAACTTTGAATAGTTTTATCCTCCCATTTTTTTACCTAAGCTCCTTTTTGACGCGCGACGCGGTTTCGGGAATAGGAACGGCCGTGTTTGCCGGAATTTCTTTCTTGATCGCCCTTTCCAGCGAGTTTTTAGGACGATATCTTTTTTTTGTCACGGTGGTGCCCAAAAACATTCCCGGAGGTTTTTTCACCGAAAGCGGGGGAAAGCATTGAATCCAAAAACATTTTTTCAGTCGGTACGCCGCCGCTTAGGGATTGATCTTCAAACAGAAAAGTACGCTTATGACGTGGATGAGCAATTTGGTTACATGTCCAAAGCCAAAATTCCAGACCGGTGGATTCCCACCACTTGCGGTTATTGCTCGGTAGGCTGCGGGCTTTTTATTGGCGTCAAAAAAGGAAAAGCGGTGAGTGTGCGAGGCAACCAGAACCATCCCGTCAACGAAGGGCGGCTTTGCCCCAAGGGACTTTGTGAACATGACGCGATCAACGCGCCCAATCGCGCCAAATACCCTTTACTCAAAATAAATAAGCGATTCCAACGGGTCGGCTGGGACTGGGCTATTCGTGAGATGGTGGGGCGCTTTCAGACGATTCAGAACAAATACGGCCCAGAATCTTTGGGCATCATCGGTACGGGGCAATTAGTCACGGAGGAATTTTACACACTTGGCAAGCTTGCGCAACTTGGTTTTAAGACCAAAAACTACGATGGAAATACGACGCTTTGTATGGCCAGCGCCGCGTCCGGGTACAAACGGTCATTTGGGAGCGACGGCCCTCCGGGCTCTTATGAAGATCTGGAAAAAGCGGATCTGGTTTTTTTGATCGGCGCCAATATCGCGGATAATCACCCCATTCTTTGTTATCGTCTTGAGAAAAACAAAAGACGAGTTCTTATTGTGGTGGATCCCCGCGTGACAAAAACGGCCATGATGGCCGATATTCATTTGCCGATCAAACCCAGAAGTGATATCGCTCTATTAAACGGAATGATGCATATTCTGATTAAGGAAGAAAAAATTAACCGCGGCTACATCGAAAAACATACCAACGGTTTTGAAAAATTGCGTGAAGATCTGGAATCTTGGACACCGGATCGGGTGAGTGATATCACGGGTCTTACGCCTGAGCGCATTCGTCAAATCGCGCTTCTTTACGGCAGTGCCAACGCTCCTTTTATTGCTTGGACAATGGGTGTTAATCATAGCGCGCAGGGAGCCGAAACGGTGAACGCGATTTGTAATCTCGCGCTCATCACCGGCAATGTCGGGCGCGTCGGCGCTTCGCCATTTTCAATCACAGGACAGTGCAACGCGATGGGTACGCGGGAGGCTGGTTTTACATCCGGTTTGCCGGGCTACCGGAAATTTGAAAATCCCGAGCATCGTAAAGAGCTCGCGGCGCTTTGGGGCATCCAAGAGGAAATCATTCCCACCTCCCGTGGCATGGCTTACCCCGATATTATCGAAGGGGTATTGACCGGAAAAATTAAAGCACTTTGGATTATCGCGACCAATCCACTGGTTTCATTTCCTAATCAAGCGTATCTTTTGGATTGTTTGGAACGCCTTGAATTTCTAGTGGTTCAAGATGGGTATCATCCGATTCCAACCAGCCGAGTCGCGGATCTTGTGTTGCCGGCGGGGGTTTGGGGGGAGAAAGAAGGCACTTACACCAACTCCGAGCGCATGGTCAGTAAGGTGAACAAAGCGGTCGAGCCCCCGGGAGAAGCCAAATCTGATTTTGATATTTTTCTCATGATTGCCAAGGAACTAGGCGTGTCGGAAAGCATTTACCCTCATTGGAAAGGCCCGCGCGACGCTTTTGAGGAATGGAAAAAGGTGACTCACGGACGGCTGTGTGATTATTCGGGGATCACGTATGAACTTCTGGAAAAACATGGTGGGATTCAGTGGCCGTTTAAGGAAGGTAGCACGCGTTCCCCTAAAGAATCCGTGAGGCTTTATACGGATGGAAAATTTGAGACGGAGGACGGCCGCGCGAAACTTTGGCCTATTGATTGGAAAGCGCCGTCCGAAGTTCCCGACAAGGACTACCCTTTTTGGTTGAATACCGGCAGAACGGTCGAACATTGGCATACACGGACTAAAACAGGCGCGATTCCTCTGCTCAATCGGCTGTCTCCCGAGGCCTGGGTGGAAATGAATCCTCGGGATGCTCAGAATCTGAAATTTCAACATGGCGACTACGTGCGTGTGGAATCCAGGCGCGGAGTGGTCGAACGTGTCATTCTCCGCGTCACGGAGACGATCGCTCCCGGGCAAATCTTTATCCCGTTCCATTACGCGGAGGCCAACGCGAACAATTTGACCGTAAGCGATTGCGACCCCATTTCCAGAGAACCCAACTATAAACAGGCCGCTGTGCGTGTTGAGCGCTCCATCGCAGTGCCGCTTCTGGAACGGCCAAAAAGGCATTAGCTTTCGAAGATTCGGGATGTTCAAATGTTCTTCATTCAGTCGTAACGTGGGCGTAATCTAAGAAAGCTAGAATTCTCTTGTAAGTCATTTAGGGAAATAAAGGCGTTTCCCAAAAAGTTTTAGGGCGAAGGCGTTCCTCGAAGAAAAATCGGGTGAATGCTTTTTTATTTGGTTTCTTTATAAAAAGAAATGAAAGTAGATTCCATGGGAGGTAGGTTGTGAGAAATAAAACTTGGATCATGGTTATTTCGCTGGTGTGTATGGGCTTAGGTTTGATGACAAGAGTCGCGTTCGCGGAAGTTGAAAAAGACGAGTTGACGCTGGGTTTTATCAAATTGACGGACTGCGCGCCGATCGTCATCGCCAAGGAAAAAGGGTTTTTTGAGGCGGAAGGGCTCTATGTCAAGATTGAAGCTCAAGCCAACTGGAAGACTCTGATGGACCGGGTGATTGACGGTGAATTGGACGGCTCGCATATGCTGGCGCCGGCTCCGCTCGGGCACACGGAAGGTCTTCTGACGAAAGCGCATATTATTGTTCCTTACGTGATGTCTCAAAATGGAGCGGGAATTTCCGTTTCGAACGAAGTTTGGAAAAAAATGAAGCCGAATATTCCCGTGCAATCCGATGGCAAGCCCGTGCATCCTATCAAGGCGGATGCCATGAAGCCTGTGGTGGAAGAATTTAAAAACGAAGGAAAACCTTTCAAACTTGCCATGACGTATCCTGTCGGCGTTCATAACTATTCCTTTCGTTATTGGTTGGCGGCCGGAGGAATTCACCCGGGTTTTTATACACCGACTGATACGAACGGCTATACCGAGGGAGATGTTCAGCTATCCGTAACCCCTCCTCCGCAAATGCCGGCTGTTTTGCAAGCGGGGACGGTGCAAGGCGTTTGCGTGAATGACCCCTGGCATACGCAAATTTCTGTGCGTGGCATCGGGGTGCCGGTGACCTCCAGCTATTTTTATGCCAAAGGACTGCCCGACAAAGTTTTCGGAGTCACCAAGGAATGGGCTGATAAAAATCCAGAAACGCTAAAGGCGATCGTGCGCGCGTTGATTCAAGCGGGTAAATGGCTTGACGCGAGCGTCGAGAATAGAGAAGAAGCCGCGAAAATTTTGTCCAAGCCAGAATATGTCGGTGCCGATTATGAAATCATCTCCCGGATGCTCAAAGGAAAATTTGGATATGAAAAAGACGACATCCGTGACGAGCCGGATTGGGATGTTTTTTTCAGGGATAACACGACTTATCCTTATTATTCCGGCGCTATTTGGTGGCTGACGCAAATAAGGCGTTGGGGGCAAATTGAATCCAAGCCGGATGAATGGTATTTCGAATTGGCGAAGAAGGTGTATCGTCCGGACATTTGGACGGAGGCGGCTAAAGAACTTGTCGCCGAAGGAAAGCTAGCGGAGTCCGACATTCCCCAAACGGATGGCTTTAAGGAATCTCCGGCCAGCGATTTCATCGACAATATCGCTTATGACGGCAAAAAACCAAACGAATATTTGCAGAAATTTGCCATCGGAAAGAAATAGAGTGTGTCATGAAAAATAAATTGATTCGGGTTCTATCCATCGCGGGTTTTGGGTGGTTCACGCCCGTGATACGCTTGGCGACCGGTGAGGATGCGAATGAGCAAATTCGTGAAATCCTCTTAAGAATCGGGGTGCCGGTGATGACATTCGCGATTTTTCTTTTAGTGTGGAATGGCGCCGCCGCTGGGATAGAAACAAACCTTGGCCGAGTCCCAGGACCGGCTCAGGTACTAGAGCAAGTAAGAAGTCTCGCCCATGAATACAAAGAAGAAAGAAGAAAAGAAGTCGAATTTTACAAAATTCAAGCCGAGAAAAACGCGGCAAAACTGGCGGCAAATCCTTCGGAACCCGCGAAGAACCGGAAATTCACCGGAAAACCGACCTATCTCGATCAGATCTTTACCAGCCTTCGCACAGTGTTCACCGGCTTTTTAATCGCGTCTGTGATCGCGGTGCCACTGGGAATTTTATGCGGTTTAAGCAGAACGCTTTCAATGGCGTTGACGCCTTTGATACAAATTTTTAAACCCGTATCCCCCGTGGCCTGGCTTCCTATCGTCACGATGATTGTCAGCTCGATTTATGTGGTGCCCAGGGAATGGCTCCCCAAATCGTACATTATTTCGTCGGTGACGGTGTCTTTGTGTTGTCTCTGGCCTAGTCTCATCAACACATCGCTCGGCGTGGCCTCGATTGATAAAGATTATTTGAATGTCGCGCGTGTCCTGAAACTTGGATTTTTTAATAAGATTTTTAAAATCGTGATCCCGTCAAGCCTGCCTTACATTTTTGCGGGTCTCCGGATTTCGCTCGGGGTGGGCTGGATTGTGCTGATCGCTTCTGAAATGCTTTCACAAAATCCAGGTCTTGGAAAATTTGTCTGGGACGAGTTTCAAAATGGCTCCAGCCAATCTTTAGCGCGCATCATGGTGGCGGTTTTCACCATCGGTATCATTGGTTTTATTCTCGATCGTGTGATGGTGACGCTCCACTCGCTTGTGAGTTACACGCCTGAGACGCACTAAAAGGAGTATGGGATGGCATTTTTAGAATTAAAAAATGTGAGCAAAGGTTACGGACACGGTTCCGAGCGTGTGGATGTTTTAAAAAATATTAACCTTTCTATCGAAGAAGGCGAATTTTTGGCGATCCTGGGATTTTCGGGAAGCGGAAAAACCACATTGATATCATTAATCAGCGGTTTATTGGCGCCGGACGAAGGTGAAATTTTACTGCGAGGAAAACCTATTACCGGCCCAGGGCCCGACCGCGGCGTTGTGTTTCAAAACTACTCTCTTTTGCCATGGCTCACGGTACACGGGAATGTCGCGCTTGCCGTTGACCAAGTTTTTAGTGATCAGTCTAAAACTGAGCGAGAAGAGCGAATCATGAAATATTTACGCATGGTCAATCTCGCCGCGGCCGTGTACAAACGTCCCCATGAGCTTTCGGGCGGCATGCGCCAACGCGTTTCCGTGGCAAGAGCCCTCGCGATGAATCCGGACATCCTTCTTTTGGATGAGCCGTTGGGCGCTCTGGACGCGCTCACACGCAGTTCCTTGCAAATAGAGATTGAAAAAATCTGGAGAACTGAAAAAAAGACCGTTGTTTTGATTACCAATGACATTGATGAGGCGATTCTCTTGGCCGACCGCATTGTTCCTCTCAATCCGGGACCTCGCGCGACCTTGGGGCCTGATTTCCAGGTTGAAATTCCACGGCCTCGCGACAAAAAAACATTTAATACCGATGAATCGTACAAAAAATTGCGTAATGGCATCACCAAGTATCTTTTGAATATTCGTAAGCCTCGGGTTGTTTGTGAAGAAACCGCGAGTGAGCGTGGAGTTTGCTATGCCTGAGCCCGACAGTATGTCCATGGAACTTCTAAATCCATTTCTTCATTTTACGGACACGACGAAGGAATATCCTTCGCCCAATGGGCCTATTGCTGTCGTGGAGGGGTTTGAGCTTCGCATCGCGAAGGGTGAATTTATCACCATCATTGGGCATTCCGGTTGCGGTAAGTCCACGATGTTGATGGTGGCGGCGGGGTTGAATAAGGTGTCCCGCGGCGGGGTGATTCTTCAAAACCGACTGATTGAGGAACCGGGTCCTGACCGCGGCGTTGTGTTTCAGAGCCCCAGTCTCTTTCCGTGGATGACGGCTCTTCAAAATGTATTGATTGGTGTCGATCAGGTGAGGCCAAACGATTCCCATAAAGAGCGCGTGGCGGTTTGTAAGCATTATCTCGAACGTGTGGGTCTTGGGGACAGTTTGAATAAAAAAGCGTCCGAACTTTCCATCGGAATGAAGCAACGTGTCAGTCTCGCGCGCGCGTTCGCTTTAAAGCCTAAATTACTGCTTTTGGACGAGCCATTCGGCATGCTGGATTCGCTCACCCGCGCGGATCTCCAAGAAATCTTACTCGATATTTGGAATACCGAAAAAATAACGGCTCTTATGGTGACTCACGACGTGGACGAGGCGCTGTATCTTTCAGATAGAGTCGTCATGATGACGAGTGGGCCACGCGCGCATGTAGGTAATATTCTAAAAGTTAATTTTGAGCGACCCCGTAATAAACAGGAAGTGATTGAGCATCCTGATTATTATGTTCATCGGGGAACACTCATTGGATTTTTGGAGAGCGAGAGTTACGGCGACCATTCGGTAGCCGCTTAATTCATTTTAATTAGGGAAATAAAGAAGTTTCCCGGTGTTTAAAAGGCGTTCCAAGGATGGACGCTTTTATTTAAAACAACAACGGGAGAAAACAAACAATGAAAATCATAAATAAATGGAATATCGCAGTCATAGCAGTCACCCTGTGTTTGTGGGGATCCGTGGCATCGGCAAAAGAGACAGGTTTTTCGTTAAAAACCGATCCCGGATTTGTGACACTCAAAGATCTCCGGTTGACCTTGCCGAATGATTGGGGCAATGTGTCATTTTTTGGACGGGATCGGCTCCGTTATGAAGCTTGGAACTATTTTACGTCCACCACCGACAATGATTACGAATTTTTAGCCAATCAACTTCGGTTCGGCGCGCGTTGGGTGCATGATATTTTTAATGTCAATTACACGCATCAATACACACAGCTCTCAAATCTACCTACGAAGACGAGCGCCGGAGCCGGCTCAGGTTCGCTTTATTTTTCCAATTCAAGAGACCGTAATTCTCATGGCCAATTTATCAAATACTTAAATCTTGAGATTAAGCAGACCCGGCAGCTCTTAGAGCCTGTTTTTGGAGACGTGAAGTGGCTTCGTGGAGTCACCGAAACGGTCGGCCGTTTTAATTATTCCAGTGGCAATGAGATGAAATCCACGGATAAAAAGATCGATTGGCTTAAAACCCAACGCATTGGCGACCGCTTGATCGGTAGTTTCGAATGGTCACACTACGGACGTTCTTTTGACGGGTGGAAAGTCGCGCGTGAAGATGATTTTTCACAAATCAGCGTCGCCGGCTTTAGCCCGACTCAGGGTGGTTTTGAGGAAAGAGCTCAGCGTTCGATTCAAGATATTGACGTGATGGCCGTGGAAGCCAATATCAAAAAAGACAGACTGATTCCAGGAATGGAAGAACAGTTTTTTTACTATAACTACGACGATCACCGCAACATCGCTGCCACGACGGTACGCTTGGATAATACAGGGCGCACTATTTTGGCAGGCCGTGAAAGTGATATTGATCTTTACACTTTTGGCGGGCATGTGGTGGGGGATTATACGGTGGGCTCTGGTGTGTGGGATGTTCTCGGGTGGGGCGCGTATCAAACCGGTAGTTGGTTCGAACAAGAACAGTCCGCGTATGCGTTTGCCGCCGAGACAGGTTATCAACTCACTCAAGCGCCTTGGACGCCTTGGTTGCGCGTTGGATTTAATCAAGGTTCCGGTGACAACGATCCCGCGGACGAGACACACGGAACCTTTCATCAGATGTTGCCGACCGCCAGGCTTTATTCATTCTCGATTCTTTACAACATGATGAATACCGAAGATGCTTTTGTTTCTTTAATCTTGAAGCCGAAGGACTTTTTGACGTGGAGAACAGAGTTTCACGCGGTAGAACTTTCTGAAAAAAATGATCGCTGGTATCTCGGGTCGGGCGCGATTCATGACAATGTCGCGGATGACTTTGCGGCACGCACTTCGAATAGTCAGAAACAATTGGGAAGGATGGTGGACACGACCCTGACATGGGCTGTCAATCCGGACTTGACGGTGATGGCCTATTACAGTCACTTTTACGGCGACGATGTCGTGAAACGATTTTTTACGACAAAAAGAAACGCTGATTTGTTTTACATGGAAGTGGCCATTAATTTTTAAGGGGATCGAATGATTGATAAGTACGGACGAGAACTGACTTATTTAAGGGTGTCGTTGATTGACCGTTGCAATCTGCGTTGTTTTTACTGCATGCCGCACGGGGCTCTCAATCCTTTTAAGGAAGACGAAATATTAAATGAGGACGAGATCGTCACAATTGTTTCTATCTTTGCGGAACTTGGCATCTGGAAAGTGCGTTTGACGGGAGGGGAGCCCTTGCTTCGAAAAGACGCGGTCAATCTTGTGAGTCGCGTCAAAAAGATTGCGGGTATCCGGGAAGTGGTGATGACGACCAATGGTGTTTTGCTGAAACATTTCGCCAGTGATTTAAAAAAAGCGGGCTTAGACCGTATCAATATCAGTTTGGATACGCTTGACCGTGAGAATTTTAAACGGATCACGGGTGCTGACAAATGGCAGGACGTGCTGGATGGCATCCAAGAGGCTGTGGATCAAAAAATAACACCCATAAAAATCAATGCTGTCCTGATGAAGGGGGTTAACGATCACGAAATCATGGATCTTGTGGATTTTTCGGTTAAAAAGCGGCTAGATCTGCGCTTTATTGAATGGATGCCGACAGCCAATGAGATTCTTGAAGTTAGAGCGGGTCGTTTTATGAGCGCGGATATCGCTAAAAAATTGATCGAAGGAAAATACAATCTGATTCCCGACGATGAAAATCCTCACGCACCGGCAAGAACTTTTCATTTAGAAGGAACTCAGACGAAGGCAGGATTTATCAGCCCTCTTTCCAATGTTTTTTGTGCCAAGTGCAATCGTTTACGCTTGAAGGCCAATGGGATGATGAAAACCTGTCTTCACGGAAAAGAAGATTTGAATTTAAAAAAGTTATTACGGCAAGGCGATTCTCGAAACGAGATAAAAAAACATATTTTGGAGACGGTATTCAACCGGCCAGAGGAGCATTTTTTAAATAGTCCGGAAGTGCCTCACAATGATTTTGTAATGACAGCCGTAGGAGGATAAAACCATGAGATCAGTCACTCAAAAAATTGAAACGCTTAGACGGGCCGTCGCGGAAAGCCGCGTTCTGGTCAAATCCGAAACACTGCGACGCCTAGAAAAAAATGACATCCCTAAAAAAGATATTTTACCGATTGCGCGCGCGGCGGGAGTGATGGCGGCCAAAAAAACACCGGAACTTTTGCCTTATTGTCACCCAATCGCGATTGATTGGGTGGAGATCGAATTCATTGTTCAAGAAACAGAAGTGCTGATTCAAGCCACGGTCGAAGCGGTCGCCAAAACCGGCGTTGAAATGGAAGCACTGACGGCGGCCAGTGTCGCCGCACTCACAATTTACGATATGCTGAAGCCCATCGATACGGAACTTCAAATCACCGGCACAAAATTAATCCAAAAGACCGGCGGAAAAAGTAGTTTTAAAGAAAAAATACCTGTCAATTTCAAAGCGGCCGTCATTGTCACTTCCGATAGCACTTCCAGGGGCACCCGGCAGGATAAATCAGGAAAAATTATTTTAGAACGGCTTGCCTCGCTGGGGATTCCGGCGGATTATTCCGTTCTTCCGGACGACAAAGAAATTATTCAACACGGCCTTTTGGAATATTGCGACAAAGGCGTGAATCTTATTTTAACCACGGGGGGGACGGGCTTGGGTCCTCGGGATGTTACGGTGGAAGCGGTCACAGAAGTTCTTGAGCGCGAGATTCCGGGAATCATGGAGGCCGCGCGCGGTTTTGGCCAGCGCCGCACGCCCTACGCGATGCTATCGCGGGGATTAGCGGGACAGAGAGGAAAAACATTGATCGTGACTTTGCCCGGCTCTTCCAGTGGAGTGGAAGAGTCGCTTGATGCTATTTTCCCGGCCATTCTTCATGCCTTTAAAATGATGAGAGGCCTTGGACATGAATTAATTCTTAAACAGGAGTCGGGAATATGAGCCACATTCTTCAAATACTGCCACTTTTATTTTTTGCTGTTGCCTTTATCTATTCGACGGTAGGGTTTGCCGGAGGTTCTTCGTATCTTTTGGTTTTGACACTGGCAGGTTTCACGCACACTCAAAGCGCTCCGATCGCGCTGATTTGCAATCTCGTCGTTTCCAGTGTTGGTTTTTTTCATTTTTATAAAGCGGGGCATTTCCGCTTCCGGCTGGTTTTACCTTTTATGGCATTGTCGATTCCGCTGGCATTTGTAGGCGCGCATGTGCCGCTTAAAAAGGAAGTTTTCTATATTCTTTTAGGCGCGTGCCTGGCGTTTGCGGGGCTGAGACTTTTTCTATTGCGCAGTGGTTCCGCAGATAAGCGTGAGATAACGACCAAGAGACTTTGGTCTTTGGGTTTGCCTGCCGGAGCCCTGATGGGATTTTTTTCAGGGCTTGTCGGGATCGGAGGAGGAATTTTTTTAAGTCCTTTTTTAATTCTGACAGGCTTGGCGACTCTTGGTGAAGCCTCTGCCGCCGCCAGTTTTTTTATTTTTGTAAATTCTCTGTCAGGCCTTGCCGGAAAACTTCAAAATGGATTAGCGCTGACACCCAATCTATGGCTCTTGGCCTTTTCGGCTTTTTTGGGAGGATGGATCGGCTCCCGATTGGGGTCTCACCACCTCCCACTGATTAAACTTCAGAGAATTTTGGCAGGGTTAGTTTTATTTATTTCAATCAACCTGGTTTTAAAGGCTTTTTAATGATTTCTTGTAGCGAAGCTCAGAGACTTATCGCCCAACACAAGCTTTCCTTGAAGGAAGAAAATATTCCTTTATTGGAAGCGTTAGGTCATGTGAATGCCCGAAATCTAAAAGCGCCGATTTCTCTGCCCGTGTTTGATAATTCAGCGATGGATGGTTTTGCTTTAAAATCCGCGGATACCCAAGACGCTACCCTTGAAGCACCGGTACGGCTTTCCATTCGGGGTGTCGTGAAAGCCGGGGACTCGAGTTCATTGGCGATTAGAAAAGGGCAGGCTTGCGGCCTTATGACGGGAGCACCGATTCCGAAAGGCACCGACGCCGTTTTGGCGAAAGAAAACGTGGTTGTCCAAGATAATTTTCTTATCGTGAAATCACCGGTGTCTCCTGGAAAGAATATTCGCCGCAAAGGCGAGGAGATAAAAAAGGGTCAAACCGTTCTCTCTGAAGGCTCCGTGATCAATCCGGGCACAGTCGGTTTTTTGGCGTCCATGGGAATCCATCACCTCTATGCCTATCAGATTCCTAAAATTTCACTGGTTGCTACAGGCAGTGAATTGACGGTACCGGGCAATCCTTTGGAGCGCGGAAAAATATACGATTCAAATACCGCCATGATTCGCGCGGCACTGGAAGGCATGAGGATTCGCCCTTTTTTTACACGCAAGGTGCCCGATCGTCCGGACTTGATTAAAAAAATGATTCATTTCGCTTTAAAAGAAAGCAATATTTTGATTCTTATGGGAGGGGTATCTGTCGGAGATTTTGATTATGTGAAACCGATTCTCGCAGACTCAGGCGTCGAAACAATTTTTTGGAAAGTCAGCCAGAAACCGGGCAAGCCGCTTTATTTTGGAAAGAAAGAAAACTGTCTTGTGTTTGGTCTGCCGGGAAATCCCGCCAGTGTTTTTACCTGTTTTTATGAATATGTGTATCCGGCGATCCGTTTTTCAATGGGATACGCCGATGCGGCTCTTTCGTCAGAATGGATCAAGCTTTCCCAAGCGATCTATCCGGATCAGGAAAAGACATTATTTATCAAAGCGCGTGTCGAACCCACCCAAGAACGCCAGGTCACTCCTTTGAAGCATCAACAATCTCACATGTTGTCATCTTTTTGTCAGGCTAATAGTTTTGTGGTAGTCCCCGGCTCGAAGCAGGTGTTAGAGGTGGGTGAAAAAGTGGAAGTGCATTCCTTGCCCTACCTGTGCGGAGGTATTTCGTGAAAATTCAGGTTCTTTTTTTTGCGGAGCTCAGAGAAATGTTTGGCGCGAGCCATTCCCTGGTTGTTCCGGATAAAATTAAAGCAGGAGAGGTCACGGATTATTTTTCTCATGATTCCAAAACGTATTTTTTAAAAAAACAATCGTTGGTGTACGCGATCAACGAGACTTTTGAAATGCCAGACACAGAGCTAAAAGAGGGGGATTGTCTGGCGATTATGATGCCTATGTCCGGCGGCTGATTCCATGTCCATTACCACTGACCCCATCTTGTTGGAAAAATTTTTCTCAAACACCGCTAATTCGCGTTGCGGTGCCGTCGCGTCCTTTGTGGGATTTGTGAGAAACCATGATGAAGGCCAAGAGGTGCGAAGGCTTTATTATGAATGTTACTTGCCGATGGCCGTTAAAATGATCGCTGATTTGATCCATCGGGCAAAAAGCCAATGGGCTGTCGAGGATATCCGGGTTTTACACCGTGTGGGAATGATTGAAGTCGGGGAAGCGGCCGTCGCGATTGTTGTGAGTTCCGCTCATCGCCAAGAGGCGTTTTCCGCTTGCCGTTTTGTGATAGAAGGCATTAAGCGGGAAGTTCCTATCTGGAAAAAACAATTTTTTAATGACGATTCCTCAGAATGGGGGGTTTGTCATCACACCCAGGAAGTTTTGCTGTGATGCGCGGACTTGTTTTGGCCGGAGGTTTAAGCCGGCGATTTGGCTCAGATAAGGCGGAAGCTCTTTACAAGGGAGAATCTTTTCTTTTGCGGGCGGTAAAAATATTGGATGAGCTCGAGCTTTTCCCTTTAGTGGTGACGCAGGAAAAGAAAATTTGTTCCATTCCCAAGGCGACGGTTCATTATGACCGTTTGCCGCAAAAAGGGCCGCTCGGAGGAATTGAAACCGCGATGTCCCTGTATCCGGGTGTTGATTTTCTGGTGCTAACCTGTGACATGCCGGCGGTGAGTCAGGAATTATTAAAATATCTGATCAATGAAAATAAAGAAAAACCCGTGCTGACATTGTACGCGTTACCCGGGGAGAAAATAGAACCATTCCCCGGCATTTACCCTTCCGGCCTGTTTCCCGAAATTTCCAGATGCCTTTCGATGGAAAAATTATCGATGCGGGGGCTCATTGAGTCCATTTCAGAAAAAAATATCATCCCCTTGAACCAACCGATTCGGGAATTGAGGAATATCAATACCGTGTCAGATCTTGAATCCTTACGGCTGGCGACGCGCTAACCCAAAAAGAGCCCCCATTCGCTCCTAGATTTAACCCTTTCCAGAAGCCTGTCTCTCTCAAAAATTGTGGCGCCGGATATATTAGAGTGGTAAAGTAGCTCAAAACATTTTAGCGAGGATGGAATGCTGGATTTATCCTTTATTAGAGACAATAAGGAACAGGTGAAGGAAGCCCTAAAAGTAAGGGCGCCCAAGCTCGATTTTGAGGCTTTTTTACGCCTGGATATGGATCGCCGGCAGGTGCTCCAAGAGCTGGAGGCACTGCGTGCCGAGAAGAATAAGGCCAATGACCGTATCTCCGCCCTTCTTAAGGAGAAGAAAGATGCCAAGGGCGAGATTGACTCCATGAAATCCACTTCCCAAAAAATCAAAGAATTTGAAGTAAGAGTGGGTGAATTTGATTCAAAATTGAATGAAATACTATATATTATCCCAAATATACCTCATAAATCGGTTAAAATTGGGTCTGATTCTACCCAAAATACAGTGGTTTCTAGCTGGGGGGAGCCAAAAAAGCATGATTTTAAGCCAAAAGAGCATACCGAGCTGGGTCAGGAGCTAGGAATGTTCGATATGGCGGTCTCTTCCAAGATTTCGGGGAGTGGTTTTGCCCTGTACCGTGGAATGGGGGCTCGACTCCAACGGGCTTTGATTAACTTTATGTTGGACACGCATACCCGAGAGCATGGGTATACGGAGTTTTGGCCACCATCCTTGGTGAATCGTGCGACTATGACCGGGACGGGGCAACTCCCCAAATTTGAAGAAGATCTCTATCGTTTGAAAGACGAAGACTTATTTTTAATCCCGACCGCCGAAGTGCCGGTGACCAATGTTCACCGTGATGATGTTTTGAAGGAAGAGGACTTGCCGCTCAAGTACACGGCTTACACCCCCTGTTTTCGCCGGGAAGCGGGCTCCTACGGCAAAGACACCAAGGGGTTGGTGCGTATCCATCAGTTTGACAAGGTGGAGCTGGTTAAATTTACTCGGCCGGAAGATTCGTATCAAGAACATGAGAAATTATTAAAAGACGCGGAAGTGATTTTACAAAAACTGGGAATTCCTTACCGGGTGCTGCAGCTTTGTAGTGGTGATATGGGCTTTGCCGCGGCCAAGTGCTATGATATCGAGGCTTGGGCGCCGGGAATGGGGCGGTGGTTGGAGGTTTCGTCGGTGAGTAACTTCGAAGACTTTCAAGCGCGCCGCGCGAATATCCGTTTTAAACGCAAAGGTTCTACCAAGTCTGAATTTGTTCACACGCTTAACGGTTCGGGATTGGCGCTTCCGCGCGTCATGATCGCCATCTTAGAAAATTTTCAAAACGCAGACGGATCTGTTTTAATTCCCGAAGTGCTTCGCCCGTACATGGGCGGCGTGAGCGTGATCAAGAAATAATCTCAGCTTTTAGGAGAGGTGGCAGAGTGGTCGATTGCGTCCGCCTTGAAAGCGGATGTGCCGAAAGGTACCGTGGGTTCGAATCCTACCCTCTCCGCCATTCTTGTTTGCTGACTTAAAATAGTTTTTGGAGAGATGGCAGAGAGGCCGATTGCAGTCGCCTGCTAAGTGACTGACCGGGTAAAACTGGTCCCTGGGTTCGAATCCCAGTCTCTCCGTTTTTCTTATAACAGGCTCATCTGCTACGTTGCGAACAAAGTTTGCTTGTGCGGCGTGCCTCCCGGCACGCCTCCGCGCAAACTTCATTCGCGCCTTGCATCTGAGCCTGTTATAAGAAAAATCAGTTTATAGGGATTCGAAGGGAGCGCACCGCTGCCACAAAGGCAGAAAAACGACAGCCAATATGGCGCGTCAGGCGCGCGAGTGGCCGACCCGAAGCGCGGCAAACGAAGTGACGCGCGTAGGGCGCCGAATCCCACTCTCTATATTTTATTTGTTATCTAACCAACCCCTCAACCCAGCCTCTAAACTGCGCGGAGTATAACCAAACGCTTGAATCGTTTCCTCAATCGAATAGGTTCTACTTTGGTAGATATTTTTAAGTTGGGCGCTGCCCCAATCCCCGGATTTGAAAAATAAATCTCCGGCCATAGCGGAAGCGGCGTACATAAAATAAGGGATGGGGAGTGTCATTTTTTTTAAAGAGCGTATTCGGAGCATTCTCTTCATAAAATCATTCAGGTTTACCGTTTCTGACCCCGCTACAATAAATTCCCCTTTCAAATTTTTTTGAACGGCGAGTAGCAAGTATTCCGTCATGTCTTCGATATAGAGCGGTTGGATTTTTTGTTTTAATCCGCCAAAGAGAGGAACGACCGGGTATTTTTCAGCAATAGATAAGAGGCGTCCTAGGCCATGCGTATCGCCACGGCCATAAACGAAAGAAGGGCGAAGAATCAAATGATTAGGAAAGCTTTGCACAATCACTTCGGCCTCCCGTTTTGTTTGGGCATAAGCATCCGAGAGATTTTCACGCAAAGCGTTTTCGGTGCTCGTAAAAATAAAATGACTGACACCCTGATTTCGTGCAGCGTCTAGGAGTCGTTGTGTTCCCTCGACATTTACTTTTCGAATTTCATCGGGAGATTTTTTTCTTAAAAGAGCGGCCATATGAATCACACAATGCACCCCTTCAAGAGCCCGATCCAGAGAATCCGGCGATAAAAAATCATAAGGAATAATTTCGACGGAGGCGTTCTTTTTTAATGAAGGGATGGACGGAGGTCGTACCAAACAACGAACTTTAGAAAAGGAGGCAAGACGGGGCATCAGATACGATCCGATAAAACCGGTGGCGCCGGTAACTAAAATCACGTGATTTTCCAAAGTTTGAAACGAAGTTTAAACGTATCGACAAGCATCGAAAGGATAAGTCTTGGTTTCAGACAGTGAGAGCTTCCAAATCTTCTTGGGTAATGGTGAACGCCTATTTCTTTCACGGGAAATTTTAAAAGTCTGGCCTGAATAAGGATCTCAGCATCCACAAGACCGCTATGCGTGTAAAAAGAGATTTTGTCTAGGAAGCGACGATGGATTAATTTGAAACTACAATCAATGTCTTTAAACCGGATTCCAAAAAGACTCAAAATGAGAAGGTGAAAGCAACGGCTGATGAAAACACGTTTAAGTCCTTCGGCGCGTTTTAAGCGGTAGCCGACGAGAATGTCAAAATCTTTGGTGTGTTCCGCAAAAAGCGGCAGTTCTGAGACATCGTATTGGGCGTCGCCATCCGTGTAAAAAACCCACTCCTTCGAAGCATGTTTGTACCCGCTGATCATGGCTTGACCGATGCCCTTGTTTTCGAGGTGATGCACCACACGCACTTCTTTGATTTCTTTGGCTAAGCGGTCGGCAATCGCGCCGGTTTTGTCGGGGCTTTTATCGTCCACGATGATGATCTCATAGTCATCCGTCAGTCTTTTAGCGATTTCGATACTTGAACGCGTAAGAGCTTCCACGGTATTTTCATCATAGTAGGCCGGAAAGAAAATGCTGAGGCTAGGGAGCAGTTTAGAGGTCATCAAGAAATAGGATAACCGATTCATAAAAATATTAAAACATTTTTAGAGGCAGTTTTAATTTTTATCCCCAAGTATAATCATGTAAAATAATAGCTATGTCACAATCGCGCCTACGAACCTTTCATTGGGTTATTTTATTTATCGGCGTCGCTCTGGCGGGAGACGCCGCTATCGCCAGAAGCCTTTCTCCCTCCCTAACGCAAAAAATTCTGACGGTTCTCAGCCGCCGCGCTGAATCGCGTATCACCTTGGAGCATGTTCGCTTTCACCCGCTTTTTCTGGCGTTTTCCGCCGACAATCTGGAAGTTTTTGATCCTGCGTTCCCCAAGGTTCGAGTGCTTTATAGCAGGCGCGTTAAAGCCAATATGAGTCTTTTGTCCCTTTTGCGAGGTAAATTTTATGTGTCCTCGTTGATTTTGGATCAGGCGGAAATGAAAGTGGTGAAGGATCAGAAGGGGATTCTCAACGTCGAAAAAATTTTATACACCAAGGGTGCGGAATCCGGGAAGTCTTTCCACGGATCCAAACACAAAGACTGGTTCTTTAATCTGTACGAGCGATTTAAATACGATGTGCGTCATAGCCAAGCCGAAAAACCTCTGCCGGAATGGGGTTATTTTTTCCACCCGCGATCTGTTTTATTTGAGATTGGAACGCTTGAGATCAAAAAAGGCCGGCTAATTCTGACGGATCGTCAAACAAAACCGCTTTTTTTCAATAATATTAATGTATCGGTGAGCGGCTTGGAATGGAGTAAGGAGGGGGCTCCTTCGATAGACGCTATTTTTTTGAGAGGTGGTTTTAAGAATGAACAGGAAGGACGTTTCCAGGCACGTTTTTTTAGAAAACGCGGTCAAATCCATCTTCAGGTGAATTTAAATCAAGTGGATCTAAAAATGTTAAGACCTCTCTACCGGAACACGGTGCCTGTTTATTTTGAGAGAGGTTTTCTCTCGCTTCAATCCGATTCGCGGCTTAGTCCCGAAAACTTGGATTCTAAAAATCGCTTAAAAATAGAAGCGCATAAAATAAAATCCACCACCGATTGGAGTCCGGAAAGCCAGATTTTTTTGACAACGCTTAATCGCCATCCTAAACTTATTTTTAATTTTACGATTAGTGGGGATCCGGAGAGACCCTCCCTTAAAGGGGTGGAGGAATCCCTGATCAAAAACATTCAAAAAGATTTCAATCCGGCACAACTTTTATTGATTCAAAAAAGGATACAACAAGAACTAGAAAAGGTGGCTTAAACCTATGACAAAAATCCTGAGTTTGGTTGCGGGCAGTATCGCTGGTGGTTTGACGCGGTATTACATGGGGGGTTCTATCCAGAGGTTTTGCGGCGCGGCATTTCCTTACGGGACTCTGGCTGTTAACTTGGTAGGATGCTTTTTAATCGGTTTCCTTTCGGCAATTCCTGAGGGGAAAATGGCGATGGGGTCTAACGCGAGGCTTCTTTTGATGGTGGGTTTTTGCGGCGCGTTCACTACTTTTTCCGCTTTTACTTTGGAGACTTCCAATCTTTTGAGGGACGCGGCGATCTGGAAAGCGGTTTTGAATGTCAGTGTGAGCGTGATCGCGGGTTTATTTCTTTTTCGTTTTGGCGCTTTTCTGGCGCGCATTGTTTTCTCAAGCTTTTGAAAAACGTTTTTCCTAAAATTCTTCTGATTGTTTTTGGTGTCGCGCTCGGTTTCTTAAGCGCGGAATTTTCTTTGCGTCTCTTTGGATCGTTTATCAGTCCTACCATGAAGGCTTTTGTCAAAGAAGAATCCGCTTTGGGAGCCCGCAGCGGCTTGCGTGTCGCCGAAGGCAAAACCATGATTTTTAGAAAAAAAGAAATCGAAGAAGGCGGCGATATTGCTGTCATAGGCGATTCGATGGTTTTTGGCCCTTTGGTCACGGAGTCGGAGACATTTCCTGCGCGTTTGCAAGAGTCGTTGGGTTTGCGTGTTTTGAATCTCGGTGTTATTTCGGCGAGCCCTTGCATTTACAACGAGATGATTAAAATGATCTCAATTCATTCACGGAAGCCACCCAAGATTATTTTTTACAGTGTTTTTGCCAATGACATGAATGAATCTCAATCCTATGTTCGCGGCGATCAGGGGCGTCTGTATTATTGGGACGAAGAGATTGCGCATCATCCGCATCTTTTATTTCGCCACTACCGTGAAAAAATTTTAGAACACAGCGTGTTGTATCATTGCCTCAAACGCTTTTTAACTTTTGGCCAAGTGTTGAACACGACCGGAAATGTGACGGAGTCCATTTTTTTCAAAAATAAGGATTACTCGTTTAATTTTGCGGAAACGCCGTACTGGATTCCTCAAATACGAGTGGCTTCGTCCAAAGAGGGCAGAGAAAATATCTTGAAGCTCATCCGTGAGGGGCAGAGGACAAGTAAAAGCATGGGATCACGATTTGTTGTGATTCTCATGCCGTTTAAAGAGCAGATTTATCCTCCCATTTTGAAAGAATCTAGACAGATAACAGACAAGGAGTATCACAAAATCTACAGCCCTCTGTATGACACCATTTATGATGGCATTCTTCAGAAATTCAGGGAAGAGGCCATAGAGAGTATTGATTTGAGACCCGCTTTCCGCAAAGCGGCGCGAGAAGGAGAGCGACTGTTTTGGACAAATGACGGCCATTTAACTCCGGCGGGTCATCGAGTAGTCGCGGAGGCGCTTAAAAAATTCGAGAAAAATCAGTCTGGTTTAGGAGCGATGTAAACCGAGGAAATTTTGTCGGTAATTTTTTCTTCTTCTTCATTCACCTGCCGTGGCGCAGAAACAAAACCATCCTCGTGGATTTCAATGATTTGGCTTTCATAGATGACCATGGTAGAGGAAGAGGTTTTGGCTTGAATATCCAAGGTTCCTTTTTTGGAAGCGAAAGAGCAAACCATTTTCCCATCCTTGTCCTTGGAGATCCACACTGCCAGCTGAGAAGGAGTCAGCTCGCGCACCTTCGCGATTCCTAGAGGAGTTTCCAAAAAGAAACGCGTGCCTGTGGGCAGGCCTTTGACATTGGCTTTAGCCATGCCTTTTTTTAAATCCAAGTGCATTTCGCTTTCAGAGGCGTTGACAACCCGGCATTCGCTCAAAGCTTCAAATTTTACGGCGGCCAGATAATGCATGGTGATGTCCAGAAAACTGTCCGTATCAATCTTAAAAATATCACCCGTTTGAAACGGAAGGTCAAAGTTGGCCGGCGTTCCTTTTCCGTATCTCATCAAAGTGACGCGGCCTTCGAAGTTATAAAAAATGGTTTTAGCTTCTTCGGCGAAAACAGCGGAAGACAGTAAAAGGAGCGCGGAAAGAACCAGCCATTTGGATCGCAAATTTTTCATGAGAGTTTCTCCGCTATTTGTTCCGCTTGCCCCACGAGCTCTTCCAGCAGTTTTAAGCCCGCCTGCCAGAAGCCGGGGCTTTTTAGATCAAGTCCGGCGATCTTGGCGATATCCTCAGGGCTCCGGGAGCCTCCCAGGGACAGCATTTCGAAGTACTTGGGAACGAAGCCCTTTTTATCCGCTTTGTACGTCTGATATAAACATAACACAAAAAGTTGCGCATAGGCATAGGCATAGCAATAAAAAGGCGAATGGATGAAGTGGGGGATATATTTCCAGCCATGGCGATAATTGTCCGTCAATGTCACGCTGTCGCCGTACATCCTCCGATTGGCCTCTACCCACAAGTCGCTAAGACGCTCGCTTGAGAGTTCGCCCTCGGCCAGCCCCGCTTCATGCGATAGGAGTTCAAAATCCGTCATGGCGATTTGCCTGTACACAGTCGCAAAATTGTCATCGATTTTTCCACAGAGCAGACTGAGACGCTTTTTGGGGTCTTTTTCATTTTCAAGAATTTTCTCGAAAATCAGCATTTCTCCGAAGACGGAGGCGGTTTCGGCCATGGTCAGCGGCGCGCCGGACTCCAGAATACCCGCTTTGCGGGACAAATACTGGTGGATGCCGTGGCCAAGCTCGTGGGCGACGGTCATGACATCCCGAAGACTGCCGGTGTAATTGACCAAAACATAAGGGTGAAGATCGGGCGTTGTTTCACAGCAAAAACCGCCGCCTTGTTTGCCTTCACGGACTTCGGCGTCGATCCAGCGCTTGGAGAAAAATTGTTCGGCGATCTCAGCGGCTTCTGGGGAAAACGCGCGGTAACCCGAAAGAACGATTTTTTGGCATTCTTCGAAGGGCACTTGATTTTCTTCAGAATTAATCGAGGCATAGCGGTCATAATCGTAAAGCGTCTCGAGTCCTAGCAGTTTTTTCTTGAGGCGATAGTAGCGGGCGACAAGTGGGTAAGCTTTTTTGACGCTGTCGATCAGAGTCGTGATACTGGGAAGGTCTGTTTCATTCGCCAGATTGCGGGAATCCATCGGGTGTTTGTAATTCCGGATTTTCATCGAGGATCGGTGATCCGCCAAAATCATATTAAAAATATAAGTCAAAAGATGCGTGTTGGCGCCCAGGCCTTCGGCAAGACTGTCCGAAGCTTTTTTTCTTTCGGTGCGATCGGTGGAATGAAGCAGGGAAAGAACCTCTCCCTCTGTTTTTTTGACGCGAGTGCCTTGGATGTCTAGATAAAAAGGGATACTGTTCATGATTTCATCAAAAAGCCGTGAGAAAGCGCTGCCGGAGGTATTGGATTTGATGGCCATGATTTTTTCCTCACCCTCGGCCAAGGTGTGCGGGGCGTAGGCGCGCATGCGTTCCAGAAAATGACGATCCGCTTTGACGGAAGCATCGCTCATCCACTGATTGGCTTGTGCCGCGGGAAGTTTATTCCAGAAAACTTCGAAAAATACCAGATGCGACGAGATATCCGTCAGGCGCACCTGTGTTTTTTGCATGAAAGCCGCGATTGCCGCGTCATTGGTTTTTCCAGCGAAAGACAGATGAGTGAATACCGCCGGTTTTGTCGTCAAGACGGCGATTTCTTTGTAATCTTTCATGAGATCCGCCAGAGGGAAAGAGCCGTTCGGTGATTTTTCGAAAAGAGGTTTGTATTTTTTTTCGAAAGCGCGCGCTTTTTCTTCGGCGACCTTCAAATCAGATTCGATTTTAGCGTCTTGAATGGACGCGTAAAGATCGGACAAGTCCCAAGTAATCCCTTTGGCAAAGTTTGCTGACATGGATTTATCATACAATAAATCGTGGAAAAGACCCATCGCTTTGTATAAACTGAGCTCGATGAATGACCTCCTTTTATCCAAAGAGCAAGAAGGTTGGGACGAGTATTGGCTCAATCAAGCAAATCATCGCCGCCGTCTGTATGACAGCATCGCCTCTTTTTACCGCACCCACATCATTAAACGTTCCCTGAACGGATTTGTTTTAAAATATTTCCCCGATTCCTCGGAACTTTTGCATGCCGGTTGCGGCGCCGGACAAGTGGATGTGGATCTGGTCAAAAAAATGAAAATCACGGCATTGGATATTTCACTGCCGGCGCTGGAACGTTACCGGGCGCTTCATGGGGAGTTGGCTCGTACGGCGCGGGGGAGTATTTTGGAATTGCCCTTTCAAAAAGAGTCTTTTGACGGCGTCTATAATTTGGGAGTGATGGAGCATTTTTTTGAGAAAGACATTCATGTGATACTTCATGAGTTTCATCGGGTGTTGAAGCCTCAAGGAAAAATTGTTTTGTTTTGGCCGCCGGAATATGGTTTGAGTGTCGCGGCTTTTAAAGTCATCCACTTTTTTTGCAATACACTTCTTAAGAAAAATATCGAGCTTTGCCCGACAGAATTTACGCACCTTCACTCAAAAAAACACGCACTCCGTCTTTTAGAGAACTCAGGGTTTAAGCTTTTAGAGTATTCTTTCGGTTCCGGAGATGCTTTTACGCACGCCATTGTGATAGGGCAGAAAGCGTGACCGAATTAAAACGCGAAAGCGTTTCCGTGGTGATGCCTTCCTATAATGAGAGGGAAAACATCGCGGAGGCGATCCGGCGAATTATTTCGGCATTAGGATCGTCGCTTCTAGAAATCATCGTGGTGGACGATGACAGCCCGGATCGCACTTGGGAAGTGGTGGAACGTTTGAAGGAGTCGCGATGCCGTTTGATCCGGCGTTTGAATCGCCGAGGTCTCGCGTCCGCCTTGTCGGAAGGTACACGACTGGCTCAAGGCGAAATTGTGGTTTGGTTGGACTGTGATTTGGGGATTTCGCCCGAAGATATGTTGCGACTCGTCGAGCGTTTGGACGAATACGATATCGCGATTGGTTCGCGTTATGTTCCCGGAGGGGAGGATCGCCGGTCAAAATTTAGAGCTTTTTTAAGCCGATTGTTTAATGATTATGCCCGGTTTATTTTGGGGAATTATTTTAGGGATTGGACCTCTGGCTTTGCCGCGGCGCGTCGCCAGGCTCTTGTGGCGCTCCCTTTGTCGGATCAGGGATTTGGGGAGTATTTTATCGAGTGGGTTTACCGTGCCCATCAAAGGGATCTAAAAATCATTGAAGTGGGGTACAGTTATGGATACCGAAAAAGCGGCGTTTCGAAAACGGACGGCAATTGGTTACGGTTTTTTCAGTTGAGTTTAAACTACACCGGGAGAGTTTTGTGGACACGATGGAAATTTTAACACGCAAGACTTGCCGTGTTTGCGACTCCTCACGTTTGACGGAACTTTATTCGCTGGGAAATTTGTGTATTTCAAATTTTGTGAAGGAAACCAGCGAGGAGGTTCCCGCGGCTCCGCTAGAGATGATTTTGTGTGAAAATTGCTCCTTGGTGCAACTGCGTCACACCGCTCCTCAAGAGCTTCTTTACGCTCGTTTTTACTGGTATCGATCCGGCGTGACTGATACGATGAAAAAAGCGCTCAGAGAGATCACAGAAGAAATTGAAAATTTTTTGCCGCTCAAGGCTGGCGACGTGGTGTTGGATATCGGCTCCAATGACGGGACGCTTTTAAGAACTTATTCGGTGCCCGGTCTTGTGACCGTGGGAGTGGAGCCGGCTTCCAATCTTGCCGAAGAAGGCAAACAAGGTCTCAGCCATTTTATTGACGATTTTTGGAATATTGAAAGTTACCAGCGACGGATCGGAAAAAAGGCGCGTGTCATCACGGCGATCGGCATGTTTTATGACATGGAAGATCCCAACCTTTTTATCCGGGACACCGCGATGGCTTTGAGTGAGGACGGTATTTTTGTGGCACAGCTCATGTGTCTTAAAAATATGATTGACACCGGAGATGTGGGCAATATTTGCCACGAACATTTGGAATTTTATTCACTTTCGGCTTTGCAGTATCTGTTTAAAAAAAACGGACTTCAGATTTTGGATGTGACACGCAATGAAGTCAATGGCGGCAGTTACCGGATCTACGCGGCGCTTCAGGAGGGAAAGATGAAGCCGACAGCCTCTCAAAACGTGCGGGTGAAGCGTCTTTTTGAGGAGGAGAAGGGATTAGACCGGAAAGAAACTCACCGGGCATTTTTTGAAAAAATGGAATCCAACAAGAAAAAATGCGTGGATTTCATCAAATCGGAAGTCGCCAAAGGAAAAAAAGTCTGGGTTTATGGCGCCTCCACCAAAGGAAATACGCTTTTGCAATATTATGGTTTGGACGCGTCACTGATCGGAGGCGCTTCTGACCGCAGTCCCGAAAAATGGGGAAAATTAACGGTTGGCACGCGCATTCCTATTTATTCGGAGGAAGAAGCGCGTCGTTTCAATCCGGACTATTTTTTGGTGTTGCCCTACGCGTTTTTGGATGAATTTTACAAAAGAGAGTCTCTGTGGCGTTCCCAAGGGGGAAAATTTATCGTGCCGCTTCCGGAATTTAGGGTAGTCCCATGAAAAAGAAAGCGCTGATTCTTGGCGTGACCGGGCAGGACGGCAGTTATCTAGCCGAAATCCTTCTTGAAAAAGGATACGAGGTTTTTGGACTTGTCCGGCGTTCAGCCACGGGAAACACCAAAAATATTCGTCACTTGCTGGATAAAATAAAATTAGAAGCGGGGGACTTGGCGGACGCACCTTCTCTTTATCGCATCATTCAATCCATCAAACCCCACGAAATTTATAATGAAGCGGATCAAGACCACGCCGGTTGGAGTTATCACGTGGTGGATTACGCGTCCGATATCACCGGTGCCGCGCCGGGGCGCCTTATGGAGATTATTTGCCAGACGGATAAGAAAATAAAATATTTTCAGCCGCTAACTTCCAATATGTTTGGTCAAGCCGAGGGGGACAGTCAAAATGAAAACACCCCTCTTAAACCGCAGAGTCCTTACGCGTGCGCGAAAGCCTATGCGTGGATGCTTGTGCGTTATTTCAGGGAAGTGCACGGTCTTTTTGCTTCGACCGGCATCTTTTTTAATCATGAATCCCCGCGTCGCGTCGAAGAATACGTGACACGTAAAATCACCAAAGCCGCGGTGCGTATTTCCATGGGGCTTCAGGATAAATTATTGTTAGGGAATATCGATATTCGAATCGATTTTGGGTATGCCAAGGACTACATGGAAGCCGCTCACAGCATTTTGCAACTTGAGAAAGCGGATGATTTTATTATCGGCACTGGCGAGATTCACTCGGTGCGGGAATGGGCCGAAGAGGCTTTTCGACAAGTGGGGCTTGACGCTAACAAGTACATTCAAATTGATCCCAAATTCTTTAGACCCGGCGGAACCGCGTCGCTTCGAGCGGATGCGACAAAAGCAAAGAAGACTTTTGGCTTTAAACAGACACTGACCTTTAAAGAATTAATCGCGTGCATGATCGCGCAAGACAAAGAAGACGCCGAGAACGAAATCAAAATTAAAAAATGCTAAAAGAAATCCGGGATAAAAATAAACTCATCGCGCTCGTTTTAACGCATGATCATTCCAAGCCGGGGCTTGAGTTTTTTACCGCGGATGAATTGACGCTTCAAATGGGCTACATGCGTTATCCCGCCAATCATCGTATCCTGCCTCACGTACACAAACCTGCGCCGCGCGGAGTCACGTACACGCTGGAGGCGCTATTTGTCAAAAGCGGGTCTATTTTGGTGGACTTGTACACCGAGGAAAGAAAATTTATTCAAGCGATCAAGCTTATTAAGGATGATACGATTCTGTTTGTCTCGGGTGGGCATGGTTTTAAATTCATCGAAGAAGGCGAGTTGATTGAAATCAAGCAGGGGCCCTATGTTGTCCAAGATCTCGACAAAGATAAATTTGAAAACCCAGACATTCAATAAGATTCCCGTTTGCGAGCCTCTTTTTTTGGGTCGCGAAACCGACTATGTTTTAGACGCGGTTCGTTCCGGATGGGTTTCCTCCAAAGGGCCTTATCTTAAAAAATTTGAAGACCAGTTCAGTGCTTTCTGCGGTCGCCCCTACGGAATCGCGACTACCAGTGGAACAGCAGCACTTCACTTAGTGCTCAAGGCGCTGGGAATCGGAAAAGATGATGAAGTGATTGTTCCCGATTTTACGATGGTAGCCTTGCTTTTTGCCGTACTTTATTGCGGAGCCAAGCCCGTGTTTGTCGACGCGGATCCCGTCACATGGAATATGGACGTTTCTAAAATCGCATCCAAAATTAATCCCAAAACAAAAGCGATTCTCGCCGCGCATATCTACGGACATCCCTGTGACATGGATCCCCTATTAAATCTGGCAAAGCGTCATGGACTCAAAGTTATTGAAGATGCGGCAGAAGCGCATGGCGCTCTTTACAAAGGAAAACGCGTCGGCGGTATGGGAGATATCTCCTGCTTTAGTTTTTATGGGAATAAAATTATCACCACCGGCGAAGGGGGGATGGTGGTGACCGGCGACGCGGCGTTGGCGGAGCGTTGCCGCTACTATGGCAATTTGTGTTTTCCAATGGATGCCACGCGACAGTACCGGCATGAAGAGGTGGGATACAATTATCGCATGACCAATATTCAAGCGGCGCTGGGATTGGCACAGCTTGAGAATATCGACACTTTGATTCAAAAAAAACGTGACAATGCCGCTCTTTATAGACAACAACTCGAAAAAATAGAAGGCCTTCAACTGCCTCCGGAATCCAAAGACGCGCAAAGCGTTTTTTGGATGTACGGTCTTGTGATCGATCCCAAAAAAATCAAGCCTACGCGCGACAGACTCTGTGAATTTCTGGCCGAGCGAGGCGTGGAGACGCGTCCCTTTTTTATGCCCATGCATCGCCAAAAAATGGTCGCCAAAGAATATGCGAATCTAGAAAAAGATTATCCCGTCTCCAATCTTTTGTCAGAGTTTGGATTTTATCTGCCTTCCGGTGCCGGTTTGACCAGTGAAAATATTGAAACCGTTTGCGAGGCTATCCATGCCGCGATTATCTCCTAAAGAAGATAAAAATAAAGACTCTATCCATTGGATTTGGTTTGTGCTTGTGGTCATTATCGGAGCGTGGCTCCGCCTATCTTTTTTTTCATCGATGGAATGGAAAGAAGATGAGCAAAATGCTTATGTGATGGCGGGAAATTTTTTAAAACATCCCACTTTTCTTCCTTATGGGCTAAAAACAAGCATGGGCGATATCTATGAATTGCCTTTATTTATTTATACCACGACGTTGTTTCGATGGCTGGGTCGCACGCCTCTTGGGACAGTGGTGTGGGTTGTCCTGCTCAACATCATAGGTCTTGCGGCGGCGGCGTATGGTCTTTTTCGTTCTCGTTGGCGTTGGATCGCGTTGGTTGCGCTCGCGTTTTTTGCGGTTTCCCCATGGGCAATCACTTTTTCACGCAAACTTTGGTCACCGGATCTCATCCTGCCTTTTCTGATTCCAGCGTTAGCTCTTTTTGTTCGCGTGCTTCAAAAATCAAGAAGTCGCGCGATTTTTCCTCTTTTATGCTTAATTGCCTTGGCTTCGGAGATGTATTTACCGACGGTTGCTTTGGCAGTAGCGCTGGCTTGGACAGCCTGGCGCAGGAAGGTTCAATTTCATCAACCCAGTTTGATGGCCGGCATCGGAGTGTCCGTGGCATTATTTTTTCCATGGGCTGTTTTTACGATGGTATCGCATTTTACCGGCGAAGCGCGCTTGCAGCTCATTAGCCCGTTTAAATTTATATCCATTTTTGTTTCCAACGCGCACATGGTGCCACTGAAACACCCTTTCAGTTTTGCGACAGGGTGGGAAGCGACCTATGCGCTCGCTGATGATGAATTTATGAAATTTATGCGTTGGCCGTGTGGGTGGCTTACAGGATTCATTCATTTGGCGACAGCGATTCTGGCGTGGCCTTTCATGGAGGGTCTCGTGGAAGTGATCAAATTAGGGCACACCAGAGACGCGGAACCCGAATACGCGACCGCTTTTGCTGCTTTGATCTTTTTCCCGCTATTTATGCTGATGTCTCCTATTGATGTCTATCCGCATCACATGATTCCGGCGATGCCTTATGTGTTTGTGGCGATCGCGCTCGGTTTTTTTGCGATTTATCGCCGCGTCACTCCATGGTTTGGGGACAAGGCCGCGCGGTGTTTGGTGGGCGCATGGATTATCGTATCTCTAGTAGCGACGGCGGCGATTTATCCGCTGATGATGACTTTTATCAATGCGCAGGGGGGGAGTAGCGGAGATTATGGAGTGCCGTATGTCCTGCAAAAATGAATCATGGTGGGTTGCGTTGATTTTAAGTGTTTTCTTTTTAGTTAATTTATTCACCGCTCATTTATCACCAGTTCCTTGGTATGACGAAGTTTTTTATGTAAGTCCCGGCCTAAATCTATATTTAGGTGAAGGATTTGTTTCCAATGCGTGGCCTTTTCAAAGTGGGCATGATTTTTGGTCTTGCTACGTGCCACTCTACCCGCTTCTTTTATCTGTTTGGCTTAAAATATTTGGATTTAGCCTTACGACAATCCGATCCATGGGTTATTTTTTTGCGGCTTTGGCAGGATTTTTTTTATGGTTGTCCTCGCTGAGATTCGGTTGGTTCAAGGATACCCGCGGCCGCTTGACGCTTTTAGTGCTGGCTCTCTGTGGACATGGGGCGACGATCTCTTATAGAAGCGGAAGACAGGATGCGCTGGCAATTTTGTTGGCCGCCGCTCTTTTGTGTTCTTTTTCAATCAAAAATAAATACGGACGGTTCATTTCAATTTTTGTTTTGGCTTTTATTTGTCCCTGGGTACAGTTACCACTAGTGCTTTATGGTATTTTTATCGCAGTGCTTTTCTTTTTTTATTTTAAAAAAGCATTTTTGGACGAATTTATTATGATGGGACTCGGGTTTTTCTCAGGGATCCCGTGGATGCTGGCATTTTTTGGCTGGCATGACGCGATGGACGCTTTTTTGGCTTATAACAAACAGTATGTTTTTTTTGGCCAAACTTGGCAGGAAAAACAAAGACTTTTGGTGATTCAAAATGCTTCGGTTGGGGCTATCTTTCTTTTTATTGTTGCGTTATTCCTTTTATGGAAGGCGGGACGCTACCTAACGTCTCAACAAAAAACACGGCTTCGGTTTGCCGGAACGGTATTTCTTCTTTTTCCGTTGATCATGTGGCTGGTATGGGATTTTCACGTGCAGTATTCCTGGACAATCAGTCTACCGCTTCGAATTTGCGTTATTATGGCACTGTTTTCTGCTGATTTTTCTCTGGGCGCTAAACAAAAGAAAATTCTTTTGGCGGCCATCATCTCCTTCGTGTTGATCGCTGGACTACCTGCAAGACTGGCTCTGATTTTGTATCAATACGAGGCTAGGGATTACCGGATGGTCGAGACTTTTATCAAAAAACATGTCAAAAAAGAGGACGTCGTGTATTGCGGCTTTTTGCCGTATTACGCGGTTAAGGCGATTACTCCGCATGTATTTTTATGGACATACAGCACATTTACCGAAAAAGACAAAAAAGACGTGTCGATTGTGATTATCCGGCCGGATTCTATTGCAGATTATAAAGGAGACATTGGGGGTGAATGGTTTTTGCAGGACACTCTAGATTCCAATCCAAATCATAAAGGGGAGATTGGTTTTGGCCGTTGGAAAATAAAACCTCCGAAAAATGACTTAGAAGTTTATAGAAGAACTCCTCGGGGGGTCGAAACATGAAAAACAATGCTCTGTCTTTGGATGCTTTGGTTTGTCTGGCTAAAGACCAGGTTTCTTGTGATTTGTCCGGAGAGGCGGTGGTGTTGGATCTCAAAGCGGGCATGTATTACGGTTTGAACACGGTGGGCGCGTTTGTGTGGAATCTTATTTCAGACAAGCCTATTTTTGTGCGGGATATCCAAAAAGCGGTTTTGAAAGAATACGATGTGGATACAGAATCGTGCGAGAAGGATATCTTACAGGTTTTGAATCAATTGGCGGATGCCCGCCTTATTGAAATAAAAATTTGATGGATTTTTTCCCCCATCAGCGAAAATATTTTTTAATTTTCTCTCTGAGTTTTATTCCCCGGTTTTCTTACCTCTCATTTTATTTTAAAACACTTCGAACCTCCGGGAACCCATACTGGATGCAAGAATTGTTGCATCGTTGGAGGTGGACTGACGGAGGAATGGAGACTTCTTGGTATGAACCGTTTTACCCGTTGTTTTTGGCGGTATTTCGAAGGCTGTCTGGGGATCAATTTTTTTGGGTGATGATGGCTCAAATCGGTGTCAGTGCTTTGGGAACTATTTTTCTGTATAAACTTTGTGTGGCGCTTACGCGAGAATCCCGCGTCGGATTGATCGCGGTCTTTCTGTATTCTTTTCATCCTTATCTTATCCGACAATCTGTTGGGATCATCGAGGTACCATTATTTATGACACTTTTGATTGTAGCCTCGTATTATTATTTGAACACTGAAAAATGGAGGGCGGCGGCGGGCTGCGGATTAGCTCTGGGGCTTACGATTTTAACGAGATTTGTTATTTTCCCGGTTGTCCTGATAGGAATGGGGATTCTTTTATTCAAAAAAAGATTCCGGGACGCGGCCATTCTTTTTTTAGTTGTTTTTGTGACGGCATTTCCGATGTTTTACAGAAATTTTACTCTCACCGGCTCCATCGTCCCTACTCGCAGTGGTTACAATTTGTTTAAAGGCAATTGCGAATACTCGGATTATGTGATCCCGCGATACAGCGTGGATGTGCTGGGTGACTATGCGTTCAAGACGCTTCAAGCGGATGGTATTAAAATTAAAGATACTTCCGAAACAGAGGTCGACCGTCTTTTCCAACAAAAAGCATTCCGGTTTATGCGGGAGCATCCTTGGAGGACGATACGACTCAAAGCGCTTAACATTCTTTATTTATTTCACCCGAGATTGGTTCCGTTTTATCTGTGTGAGGAGTCGGTGCAGTTGAAGACCGGCTCCGACGGAAGCCCTATGATTTCAGGAGCGTCTAGTCGAAGTCTCCTTGTGGAGGCGGCCTATTCAGTGACACATCTTTTTATTTTTATCACAGCGATTGCCGGTATTTATTTGAGAAGACGGTCTATTTTTAGAGAAGATATTTTTCTTTGGGTGATTGTCGTGAGCCTGACTTTGATTTACGCGTTTTATTGGCCCGCGACGCGGCTCCGGGCACCGATGGACTTTGTCTTTATTTTTTATTCCGCTGTTGCTCTCAAGCCGGCTTTTGATAGACTGAAGCGATGAATCCAAAGAAAATTAAAAAACGGTTTTTTCAAATACCCTGGGTCGAAAAAAAACTAATCGTGAGAGTATTTATTCTTTTAAATGTGAGTCGTTTTTTTACTTTTTTTATTCCTCTAAAGCAGATGCAGTTTTTATTTCAACCTATTCTTCTGTTGAAACGGAGGAATGTTCTTAGCGGTATTTCCAAAGAAAAAATAATTTGGGCGATTGAATCCGTCAGTGCTCACAGCCGTTTTGCCGAAAATTGCTTGTCCAAAGCCCTGGTTGCGCAGGCTCTTTTCCTAGAGTCGGGGCATGCCTCGGAGCTTTATATCGGTGTCAGTAAGAATCCGAGCGCTTCTTTGGAAGCGCATGCTTGGATGGAGAGCGGTGGTCGTGTGGTGTTGGGCGAGAGCCAAAAAAAAGAACACTTCGTTCCGATTTATAAGGCTTTGAATCGTTGACTTCTTTTCCCGCGATTGTGATTCCTACCTACAATGAAGCGCAAAATATCGAACCGCTTTTAAGGCAAATTCTTCGGCTGATTCCCGAAGCCCGTCTGATCGTCGTGGATGACGCCTCTCCTGACGGAACCGGCGAATGCGTGAAAAAAATAGCTGCTGATTTTTCTCAAGTGGAGCTTATCTCACGAACAGGTGCCCGCGGCCGCGGCCTTGCCGGCGTGCAAGGATTTGAATACGCCGTCCAAAAAGGCTATGACCCTATCTTGGAGATGGATGCCGACGGTTCTCACGCGCCGGAAAAAATCCCTGATTTCTTAGAAGCCGCGCGCTCGCATGATGTCGTGATTGGTTCCAGATATCTAAAGAAAGGCGCTATCAAAAACAGGGGAATGCTGAGGAACGCGTTGAGCGGCATGGCTAACGGAGCAATACGCGTATTTTTGAAAATGCCTTACAAGGACTGCACCTCCGGCTTTCGTTGTTTTAGAAAAAAGGCTCTGGAATCCATTGATTTGAGCTCGATGGTTTCGACGGGGCCTTCGATTGTGTTCGAAGTGTTGGAAGTGTGTCACCGGAAAGGTTTCGATATTGTCGAAATCCCGATTGATTTTTTGAACCGCGAAAGAGGCGACTCCAAATTGACTATCGGGAAATTAGCCGACGCTTTTGGGATGATTTTTAAAATCAGAGCCAAGGGAAAAAACCGGTGAAGAGCGGATTGTTTTTCAAAAACGCATGCATTTTTTTATTCACGACGCTTTTGATGCTGGGGCTGTCCGAAAAGACGCTCGAGTGGTGCGGTTTTTCGCAAAATCTCGAAAAAAGAGTGTCGTATCCCGCCTATTTTAAAAAAGAAATGAATCTGATCAACCGCACGTATCACTTTGAAGCCAATCGTGAAGGAATCCGTTACCCTGACATTTCCCAAGAAAAAAAATCTCCCGAGGAGATTAGAGTATTGGTTATAGGGGACTCCTTTGTTGAAGGACTGGGAGTGGAAGCTGAACAGGCTTTCCCGGCTCTTCTTGAAAAGGAATATTCGGAAGAAAACAAAAATATTTTATTCATTAATGGTGGCATCTCAGGGGCTAATCCCGATGTGTACGCGAGAGTTTTAGACAAGATCGGATTCTCCTATCATCCGGATAAATTGCTTTTGGCTATTTACGCGAATGATTTGCATGACATGCCGACACTTCAAGAAATAAGCAAAACGGATTGGAAAACGCCGCTTCACTTAGAAGAGATCCCGGAAGAACCAAAGGGGATCAAGAAAGCGGCGCACGCTATTTTCCCGAGATTGTACACTTTACTTAGAGGTGCTCTGATGCGTTACCGGTATTTCAGGGATCGACATCAACAATTTGACGTCATTCAATTGGGAAGAGCCGAGGCGATGCGGAAGGGCATTCCTGCTAAAAAAGTGGAAGAATGGGCAAAAAAAATTCCTCAAGAAGATCTCGAAAAAACAAATCATTTCATGATTTGCCATGACCGGTTGGTCGCGGGTTTGTTGGAGCCCGATTTTTGGACACAGTCCCTGGATATTTCCGATCCCGAATCCGAAGAACGATGGAAAGCCGTGGACAAAACCTTAAATCAAATATTCGATCACTGCCGGAGCCGGGGAGTGGAAATCGCGATGATTTATATTCCTTGCCCTTTTCAGTACGACCCCGATCATGACCCCGTTTCGGTGAATCTTGGGCTTCGAGTGGAGAAAAAATGGCTGACCGAGGAAACGGCATTTGAAAAACGTCTCCGGTCTTTGGCGGAGGCGCAAAAAATATCTTTTTTAGACCTGACGCCGGCACTGCGGGAAGCTTACCCACACGCGGAAAAGCCGCTTAATTTTCACATCGACGTTCATTGGACGCCCGAAGGCCATCGCGTCGCGGCCAAAACAATTAAATCATGGTTGGATGCGCAAGGATTTTTTAATGAAGCTTCTTAAAATAATCCAAAACAGCGCCTTATTTTTTTTAACGTTTATCGCGATGTGTTTTGTTGTGGAGCCCTTACTGGTTTGGGTTGAGGGAGAATCCTCCAAGGCGTCGTACCCTCGATATTATGAGTCCACGAATAAATTTTTAAATGGTATTTATCACATCAAATCCAACAGTCAGGGAATTCGTTATCAAAATATTCCGTTTAAAAGATCTCCGGATGAAGAGAGAGTGGTGGTGATTGGCGATTCTTTTGTTGAGGGGGAAGGGGTAGAAGCGGATCAAACTTTTCCGGCGATTCTTGAAAATCAATACCGTAAGTCCGGCAAGAGAATCTCTTTTATTAATTGCGGAATTTCCGGTTTCGGGCCTCCTCAATATGCGCGCATGCTTTCGGAAACAGCTTTAAAGTATCACCCCAATAAAGTTTTGTTTGTGATTTATGCCAACGATGTGGAAGACACGGGAGACAGTGGTGTGGATGAGGCGGGAAATGATGAGGCGCCATCCACCGACTCACTAAACCCCTTAAGGAATTTTTTAAAAGAAAAAATTAAAATTTTATTTCCAAAGCTACTTATGCTTATAAGAAAAGCTTGTTACCATGGGCAGAGGAAATGGGAATCAGCCAAAAGTTTGGATGTTGTGAAAGAGACTCTTCAAGAGGCCAGACTCCGTCATGTTTCTCAAGGAAGAATCGATGACTGGCTTAAAAAAGTGCCTGCGGATGCCATTCAAGAGATTAATGAGAGCCGGGTGGGATTTTATAGAGTCAAGTTCGCTTTGACTCGGCCGGACTATTGGACTTCCTCGTTGGACATCCCTACGCCTAAGGATGAAAAGAACTGGAAGGCGATGGAGACTATTTTTTCTAAAATGATTCAAAAGTGCCAATCGCGCAAGATAGAAGTCGGAATTATCTACGCGCCCTGTCCTTACCAGTATGACCCCGGATTTGATACGCTCCCTATTCAGCTGGGGCTTGTTGTCCGGAAAGAATGGCTGACCGAAACCACGACTCTTGAGAAGAGGGTGGAAGTGTTAGCTCAAAAAAATAAAATACCGTTTTTAAATTTAACGCCTCTTTTAAGAAAAGAAGTAAACGCGTTTCCCGATCAAAACCTAAATTATAAAATTGATGTGCACTGGAATCCACGCGGCCATCAAGTAGTCGCATCCGCTATCCAAGAATGGTTAGAGAAAACTTATTTTTTAGAGAATGCCTGATTCTTAAATACGTTCAGGCCGGTATTGTTGTCTTCCCCGCCAAAATCGATAAACTTTAATTCAGGAACAAATCCCAGAGCTTCCATTCGATCCGCGAGCTCCTTAAAAAAACAAGAAGTTAACGGAGTTCCCCCGGTAATCCAGATTCTTTCTATGTGGCTCGCCTTGCTCCGAGTCCATGCACCTAGATCCTCGGTAAGGACGGCTTGAGAAGCAATCCCGAGTTTTTTCGAATAATAATTCACCACCGGGGAACTGATAAAAACCAAATCATTTTTTTTAGCATGCGTTAAAACATAGCGCGTCATTTCCTGATAATCGTCCCGGTGCATTGGATCAACATGGGTTTGCGCGAGGTAAACAAACCCGTTCAGCGAAACGAGAGTGGTCAGAACAATCAGCGCGATTCGGCTTTTTTTCGAATGGGAATCGATCAGGCTCTTTGAAAAAATGAGGATCAAAAAAAGTGCCGCAAATGAAAAATAGCGCGCGTCCAGACGGTTGGTGTTGATGAGACTCACCAAAAAAACAGGAACAAAACAAATAAAAATAAGAAAATAGAAAAGACTTTTTTGTTTTTTAAAAATCATGGAAAATTCATAGACAATCGAAACGCTTGCCAGAAGAAATAAAGTCAAAGACAGCCAAAAAAATACGGAAGATCGCATGGCGCTAAAAATAGATGAAGACCAGTGCATGTAAAATCGCGACCCGACGAGAATATTCCAGTAAACAAAAACAATTTCTTTGGCGGCAATCGCGATTTTATGAAGCGAAGCCAGATTGTATCCTCTGATTTCATCACGATGCAGGACGTTGTAAGCCAAAAGACAGAGTTCGGGGATTCCCAAGCAAAGCACAAGCGCCTGAATCTTTAGGGCTTTTTTGGCGTTTTCTTCATTTCGCGAAAGAAAAAAATGAAGCCCCAAAATCCCGGTTAGCCAAAACCAGGCAAAATGCACTGTGTACAGCGCCGCGCAGGCCGTTAGGGCATAACTCCATTGCCAACGTTTACGATCAGAACCTTCAATCATTTTAAAAAATAAAAAACTTCCTGCCGCATAAAAAAGAATCGGAAGCCCGTGATTTCTTATTTCATAAGAAAGATGGATGAAATAAGGAGAGATCGCGACAAAATAAGCGGATAGAAGCGCCACTTTTTTTCCAAAAAGACGATTGGCTAAAAGCGCCACAAAAACTAAAAGCAGGATACCCGCCGCCAGGGATGGCAGACGAAAAGCCCATTCTTTGAATTCAAAAAGTACGGCTGAAAGGCGCAGAAGGACAAAATAAAGGGGAGGGTGAGTGTCCAGCGCGCAAATTTTAATCCCTTGGCTTAAAGGGTGTTGGGCGACGGCAATGCTAGCCCATTCATCAAACCAAAAGGATCGATTTGTCCAAAGAAGCGCCGAACGCAGTGCCATTCCAAGCAAGCAAATAAGAAATAGGAACATGGATTCATTATACTCGTTTGAGGTAAAATACGTCCATGGTTCCGAGCTCTCTGCGCCGATTTTATCAGAAGCATCATTATGTTCGCTTGCCTAAATTCCTGAACAAGAAACTGTTGCGGGAAATTCTGAAGGCTCTTAAGAAATCAAAACCATTCCGCTATCAAGATTCCGGTGGATCGGAGTCCATGATCGGTGAAAACGCCGGATCCAATACGCTTCAATTTCTGTTGAATGACCCCTCCCTTTTAAAAAAAATAAAAGAAATTACCGGCTGTGCCGGTATCCGCTCTTTTACCGGGCGCACTTATCGTCTTTTGCCCAGTTATCAAGACTCCATGCGTTGGCATAACGATTTGGTGTATGGTCGGCGAGTCGCGCTGACCCTAAATTTGAGTCCCAAACCTTATCAAGGCGGGATTCTTCAGATACGCCGTCGCGGTTCTAAAAATATTTTACATGAGATCAAAAACACAGGACTGGGGGACGTTGTTTTGTTTCGCGTTGCTAGTTTTTTGCAACATCGCGTGACGGCCATCGGAGGTAAAAATCCAAAAACGGCTTTTACCGGGTGGTTTTGCGCGTGTGCGGATTTACCATTTGAGCGTTCTAAAAAAATTGTCGTAAGGCCAAACAAAAAAAACGGGGCGCGATGGAAGATTCCCCAGGGACTTTTGGAATATTCCAAAGACAAAAAAAGAATTATTTTTGATCCAAAACGTAGTTTATTATGCGAGCTAGACCCGGTAGCGGGAAAGATGTGGGATCATCTGAAAAAGAGACCTCATCTGAAATTAGCTTTGCGGGAACTTCAAAAGGAATATCGTGTAGCTCCCGATGTTTTAGAAAAAGATGTTTTGTCTTTGGCTCATCATTTAAACGCGCATGGTTTTTTAAAAAACGTATGATACAAATCAAAAAGACGGGCACTCATATTTCTTTTTCTAAAAAAAATCTAAGGAAAGTTCAAAATAAATATTCTCAAACGAATCTAATTAAAATCCAAAAATTTCTAGATAAATCCTTACTGAAATTTATTCAACAGACGGTTCGTTCGGCTGAATTTTACCCCAGAACAGATAGGGGCATCGCCACCGAGTCTTGCATGAGACAAAATACCGGGATTAACGCGATGCATTTTCTGCTCAACGATCCCGCGCTTTTTAAAGCGGTGGAACGAATCACGGGTTGTAAAAAAATCGGGTGTTTTGCCGGGCGCATGTATTCTTTAATTCCCGGCCGCGGCCATTATGATCATTGGCACAATGACATCGACGTCCGGCATTTGCGTTATGTAGGGATTAGCGTGAATTTAAGCGAGCGTGTTTATCAGGGCGGGGTTTTTAAAATAAGGAACAGGTTTTCCAAAAAGATTACCGCACAGATCGCCAACACCGGATTTGGAAATGCTTTTTTATTTCGCATCTCCAAAAAGCTTCAGCACCGGGTCACGATGCCGACGGGTCGAAACCCAAGAACAGTGTTGGCTGGTTGGTTTCTGCCGAAAAAACGCGGAGTTTCGTTTATGAGGCTCGGTTCGGACGGGACTGTCTTAACTAAAATGAAAACGCGCCGACCTGACAATCGGCCAGTGTCGCGGGTGCAGATTCCGGACGAGGTGGTCTCAAAAAGAACCGCTAGTGGTCGACTCGTCGTGAACGCGAAAACCAGGATTTGTTTACGGCTCGACGGCATCGCTTCGCATTTCTGGGAGCTTTTGGAGGAATTAAAGGACGTGAAAGCGGTGTCCCGGGCGATACAAAAAGAATACGAGGTGGATCCTGTTCGCTTGGAAAAAGATCTTAAGTTTTATGTGAAGCGTTTGATGTTTAAAGGCCTGCTCATCCGGGTCAAGGATTGATGAGCGGACTCGCGGGAGTTTATTATCGAGACGCAAGGCCGGTAGAATCCGAACTATTGGATGGAATGAATCGAAGCTTGGTTCCTAGAGGTTCCGATGCGTCCGGTATTTGGAGCCGGGGTTCCGTGGGATTCACTCACCGGATGTTTTGGACGACTCCTGAGTCCATCCCCGAAAAACTTCCTTTCTTTGACGAAAAATCACGACTGGCCATCACTGCCGACGCGCGCGTTGATAACCGGGAAGAGCTTCTCGAAATTTTTTACGGAAAAAACGAAAATCAAACGGATATTTCCGACAGCGCCTTGATTTTGAAGGCTTACCAGAAGTGGGGAGAGACCTGTCCCGACAAGATCTTGGGTGATTTCGCTTTCGCGATCTGGGATGAAAATAAAAAACAAATTTTTTGTGCGAGAGATATTTTTGGAATAAAGCCCTTTTATTATTTCAAATCAGATCGATTGTTTGCCTTTGCCTCTGAGATCAAGGCGCTTTTTTGTTGCCCTGAAATTGAGCCACGCCTAAACGAGACCATGATTGGTGATTTTCTTCTTTGGTCTGGCGAAGACAAAGAAATCACATTTTATGAAAATATACGTTGTCTGGCGCCGGCGCATTCGCTCACCATCGCTCCGCGTCAAATTGTCCTTAAAAAATATTGGAGTTTGGAACTTGATAGCCAGCCTCTTTCATTGCCAGATCGGGAATGTGAGGAGCGATTTAGAGAACTTTTTAAAAAAGCGGTGGACTGCCGTTTGCGAAGCGCATTTCCGGCGGGATCGCTTTTAAGCGGAGGGCTGGACTCCTCCTCCATTGTCAGTATGGCAGGCTCCGTGAATACTTTTTCGTTGGTATTCGATCAATTTCCAGAATGCGACGAAAGAGAATTTATCCAATCTGTGAACGACTTGCCAGGAAAGGTACCGCATGAAATTCAAGCGGACTCCATGACACCACTGAGAGATCCGGAGGTTGCTTTTCGGCGTTTAGACGGGCCTTATATCGCTAATTTATCCTTGTTTCAAGCGGGCGTGTACCCCGAGGCGCAAAAACGGAAGGTAAGAGTTTTGCTGGACGGATACGGCGGCGATGAAGTGGTGGGGAGAGGCTACGCGCATTTGACCGAGCTTTTAAGCCGGTTTCGTTGGGGAAAGCTTTTTAAAGAAGCTCGTGCGCTTTCAGAACATTTGAAACAGCCGGTGGAGAGGGTGTTGTGGCAGAAAGCGTTGAGGCCTTTGATGCCGGCGCCGGTTTGGAAGGCATGGCGGCAGGTTCGCTGGCGTGGGAAACCCTTGTGGATGGACGGGACGGCGATCAATCGAGATTTCGCAAAAAAAATAAAATTGAAACGCCGCGCCGAGCATTATCTCGGGTATCAAATGCAGGCGGTTCTGACAGTTCGGCAGGAACAGCAAAACGAGTTGTCTTCCGGCCTAATTCCGGAAAATATAATAGCCATGAATCATCTAAGCGCCCCTTTTTCTATCGAACATCGCTACCCTTTTTTTGACAGGAGGCTCGTGGAATTTTGTTTCTCGCTACCGGCTCGTCAAAAATTGGAAGAGGGCTGGACTCGTGCGCTAATGAGGAGAAGTCTAAAAGATATTTTGCCAGAAAAAGTCCGACGTCGCGGTGGAAAAATTTATATGGGCGGGCATTTGATTAAAACCTTGAGAAATGTCCACGAGGCCATGATCCGGAAAGAAGTGATTGAAGAAACAGAAGCGATCGCGCCGTACATGGAGTTGGCGATTCTTAAGGAATGTCACAACCGATTTTTAAAAAACGCCACGCATGAGGATGCCACGCTTTTATGGCAGGCCACCCTTTTATCTTTGTGGTTGAAAAGCAAACCATGTTCTTGATTCTCTTTTTTATAGGGGTTGTTCTAAGACTCTGGATGCTTTTAAGGGGTCATGCGTTTTGGGGCGATGAATGGGCCAGTATTCTTATCGCGAAGGCGCCTTTAAAAGCGGGAATTTTTTATTGCATTCAGGACGTCCACCCGCCGCTTTATTTTGTTTTACTGCACGAATCGATACGTTTTTTTGGTTTTAATGAAATTGCTTTTCGACTGCCCTCATGGATAGCGGGTGTCGGAGTGATCGTTGGGGTTTATTTTCTAGCAAAAGAGTACTACGAGAAAAGAACCGCCCTATTCGCGGCATTTTTTGTTTCGATCTCACCTTATTTTATTCACCTGACCAATGAAATTAGAAATCATGGACTACCGGTTCTTTTTTATACGTGGGGGACTTACTTTTTTCTAAGAATGACACGCGCCGCGCGACCTGCTAAGTGGGGAATCGTTTATGGCCTGACAGCCGCCGCCGCTATTTACACGACTCATTTTTCTTGGTTTTGGTTTGGGGTGATTGCTGGGGCGCATGCATGGATGGTTTGGGTCAAGCAGACCCCAAAAAAAACATTATGGTTTCAAGGCGTTGTATTTGTGGTTTGCGTGCCTGCGCTTTTGTTGTGCCTCTATCATTTTTACAACACCTGCTTTCCTTTTAACGAATCCATCTCTTGTCGGGACGAGATGTTGTTTAGCCGGCCGTGGATTTTACCGAGAAAAATACTTTGCATCTATTGGAGCTCTCTCGTAGGGCCGTTTTTTGATATTAATTTTAATAAAGATGTCCTGCATTATTTTAAAACTTCCTGGTCTTTTTGTTTTTCAGCTTTATGCTTTGCCATCGCCGGGGGCTTGATCGCGTGGCGCTTTTTTAAAAGCGAACTAAAAGAAAAATTCATCGCGATCGCTATTCTTTCGTTTCCTGTGATCGTCGTGATATTGGATCACAGCCGATTGAAGTCCCGCTATTTTGGATTTGTGGCAATTTTCATCATTCTATGGCTAGCCAAAAGTGTGACCACCTTAAAAAATAGAGCTTTTCTGCTTCTATTTTTAAGTTTATTCAGCGTGGCGCTGTTTAGAGAAAGTCTTCGGGCGATTTATCTTCCCGCGGATATTGAATCCAAGGACGATTTTGAGGGCGGGTTTCGCTATGTTTTGGAGCACGCGGGGGAGAATGACGCCATCGCGAAACCAAATTCGATCATGGACTACTATCAAAAAAAATTAAATCTTTCCACCAAAGCCACTTTTGTGGATATGAGAGATTTTAATGGCAGGCACGGGACTCAGAAATTTTCGCGGGTGTGGTTTATTGCCATGAATCTCGTTCAAACCGAGGCAATCAATGACCTGGATGAAAGGCTGATCCGGCTAGGCTTTTATCAAGCTAAAAACCATGTTTTCTTCGGATCTCAAAGTCCCGACTATGTGGTAAAGATGTTCAGTGTTCGCCAGGATGATATTGTTGATATTTGAGAGGGATTTGTTATAATTAACCCATGTCAAAACAAAAAGAAAATCGCGTTTCCACAAAGCCCGAATCCTCCAAGAAAAAAAGCTATTCTTCCCCAAAACTGACGGTTTATGGAACTATTCACAAAATAACCGCCAAGGGAACGCGAACCAACGATGCCGCGAGCCGAGCTGCCACCTGATTTTTGCCCAAGAAAAAGTTTCTTTATAACGCTTTTGGTTTAAATATTTCCTCCGAATTTTTTTTGCCCGAACTTTCTTCGGGGCGAAAACCGGTAGACATCAAAATTATCTCCAAACCACTGAGTTCTCGCGAAGTTTTTCAAAAAAGCCCGCATTTTCGAGACCATTCGTTTAATTCAAAAAATCCAAATCGCGTGTTTCTTCATTGGAAAAATGAAGCGTCTCTGCTGGTGCGGGATGGAAAGGAAATCTGGGTAGATCCCGATCGCAAGGGGAGCCCCAAAGTGTTGCGATTGGTGTTGTTAGGCGCCGCGTTGTCGATTATTCTTGAGCAAAGAGGGTATCTTGTGTTGCACGGATCCGCGGTCGCTTCCAAAAAGGGTGCCATCGCGTTTTTGGGAGCCTCTGGGGAGGGAAAGTCCACGACGGTCGCCCTATTTCATGCCAGAGGCTATCCGCTGCTTACCGATAATGCGTTGGCTCTGGATCCCAAAAAAGGTTTTCAGGTGATTCCGGCATTTCCACAAATAAAATTATGGCCTGACGCCGCGCGTTTTTTAAAAGTTTCTCTTAGGGAAGCGCCTTTGGTTGAGCCGGGATCTAAAAAGCGATCCATTTTAAAAAGGAAATCATTTTTCAAAAAGAATGCGCCGCTTCGAAAAATTTATGTTTTAAAAGAAAGCCCCAAGGTTCAAATTCGCTCATTGGATCCTCGGCAGGCGTTTGTAGAATTGCTCCGCTGTTCGTATGGAATTGAAAGGCACTCCACAAAAAAATTGGGGGCAAGTCATTTCACCCAATGCGCGCGTCTTTCATCGAAAGTCCCGGTCGTTCTTCTAAAACGAGGAAAAAAACTTGCTGATCTCCCAGCGCTCATCCAGGCCGTCGAACGCGATCTTCTTTGACGGTCTGATCGCATCGATTTTAAAAGCAGAGGGGCGACTAGCGCCTTGCGTGCCGGAGGAGGGTGTCGAAGAATTTTTGGATAGAACGGACGCCAATAGCGTCTCTCCGCTTGTCTGTTATCTTTTGAAAAATTCGGAAATGTGGGATTTATGGCCGCTCAAATTGCGTCAAGGGCTTGAGGCAATTTCCGAAAAATATATCGCGATTTACCTGGTACGAAAAATGGAAATCGAGAATATTTTGGCTGTTTTTTCAAAAGAAAATATAGAAAATATTTTGCTCAAGGGATTTCCGTTGTCTTATCTGGTTTATCCCAGCGCTTACTTGCGACCCTCGGCGGATATCGATTTCTTGATTCACGAGCGGGACAATGAAAAAATTGAGCGGATCGTGAAGAATCTTGGGTATACAGTACCGCTTCAGGTTCCTAGTCATGAGTGGACGGCCGTTAAAAAAGACGCGCATCAGATCCGCCACAGCCTTGATTTCCATTGGAAAATTAGCAATGCTTACACCTTCAGTCAGATGTTGAGTTTTGAAGAGATTCAGAAAAAATCCGTCCTGCTTCCGTCTTTCCCGGGATCCGCCAAAACACTTTGTTTGGAACAAGCTCTTTTTTTAGCGGCCATTCACCGAACGGGACATCACGCGAACGAATCGCGTCTTATTTGGCTTTACGATATTCATTTGATTTTTAGCCGCATGCAAAAAGAGGAAATCGATTCTTTTTTGACTTTAGCCAAAGAAAAAAAGGCGGCGGCGATTTGTCTGGAAGCGTTGACGCTCACGAAGGAATGGATCGGGACAGCCGTGTCGGAAGAAGTGCTTGGACGCCTGAAGCGCGATAAAGAGGAGCATGAAGAGCCTTCCGCGTCTTATTTGAAAAGGGGAAATCCCAGAACTCGAGATTTGATTCACAACGTGAAAGCGCTCCCGCCCAAAGAACGTTTTTCTTTTTTGTGGCGCTACGCGTTTCCGGGCTCCGAATATATTTTAAAAAAATATTCTTGCCACAATCGTTTATGGGTTCCTGTTTTGTATGTTCGGCGGGGATTTGAGGGATTATGCAAAATTTTAAAGCGTACTTAAAAGCGCTTTTTTCAGAATCCAAAAAAGAGATTTATTTTTCTTTGGCACTTACAGGGATCGTTTCTTTGACTGAGGGGATGACCGCTTTGCTTTTAATCCCTCTTTTAGCGATTGCCGGAATTCCCGCCCAGGCAAGCGCCGCCGGGAAAATAGAGCTATTTTTCCGAGCCCTTTTTTCTGGGGTTCATTTAAAACCGACCTTAGCCGGAGTCCTTCTTTTGTTTGGAGTGCTGATGGCTGTCCGCGCGGCGTTGGTGCGATGCCAATCGTTGTGGCGGTTTCGACTGGAAAGATCGTTGACGGATTTGTTTCGAGTCCGAATTTATGAAGCCTTGATGCGAGCCGAATGGCTTTATGTCGCCAGAAAAAAAGGGTCAGATCTTCTCCAAGCCTTGACGGTCGAGACGCAAAATCTGGAAGATGCCACATTTTTTTTGAGTTCTTTTGTCACGTCTCTTGGGATCGCTGCCGTTTATCTTTTTTTCTGCGTCAAGATCTCATGGGCATTTACTGTATTTTCTGTTTTATGCGGCGGTAGCATGCTTTTTCTCATACGGCGTCACTCCAAAGAATCGCGGGAGGCGGGTGAGGGAATTTCAGAAGCCTCCAAATTTTTTTATGAGCTGATTTTAAGTCATTTGGGACGCTTCAAGATGGCTAAGAGCTACTCGATGGAAAAAAACGAGATGGAAAGTTTTCGCACCGCTGTACAGACCATCAGCCAAAGACGCGCCCGTTTTTTTAATTCCATGCAAAACATCCGGTTTTTTTTCGATGGAGCTTCCGCGGTGATCTTGGTGGCATTGTTTTATTTTATCTATAGAGTTTTAAAAATGCCTATCTCGGAAATTTTGATTTTACTTTTTTTCTTCGCGAGACTTCTACCTCAACTGACATCCGCCTATCAAAATTTTCAAGAATTTTTAGAAGCGCTGCCGTCATTTTCACGTTTAAGAAAAATCGAGGAAGAAGCGGCCGCCCACGCGGAGGTTTCGGTAGGAAGCGATCGCAAAACTTTTCCGGTGACGCGTCAGGTGCGACTGGAAGATATTCATTTTGGTTATTCTGTTTCAGGCCAGACGCCTATTTTGCGGGGAGCGGATTTAATGATCTCCTCCGGAACCATTGTCGTGTTGTCCGGCGCTTCCGGATCGGGTAAGAGCACGCTCGCGGATATTTTGACAGGACTCCTCAAGCCACAAAAAGGCTCGATCTTCGTGGATGATGTCCGGCTTTCGAATCAGGACATCTCCGGTTGGCGGGGGAGTGTCGGATACGTCGGACAGGATACTTTTTTGTTTAACGATACTTTATTGGCCAATCTTTTATGGGCTAATCCCGCGGCAAACTCCGAGGAGATTTTTGAAGCACTACAACTTTCTTCAGCGGAGTCTCTAGCAAAAACGCTTCCTCAAGGGCTTCAAACTCCGATAGGCGACCGCGGGATTTGTCTTTCAGCCGGAGAGAGACAACGCATTGCTTTGGCTAGAGCCCTGTTGCGCAAACCCTCCCTTTTGGTGCTTGATGAAGCGACTAATCAATTGGATGCGGAAAATGAAAATCATATCCTTGAGACGGTCAAAAGCTTGAAGAGGCGCCTACCGGTTTTGATGATCAGTCATCAAGAGGAAGTTGCTCGAATATCCGATTTTCATTATCTTTTAAAAGACGGACAGCTAAAACAGCTCTAACTCATTTACTGGGAATGGCTAATAGCCAATCTTAGATCCCAAAGAACTCTAAATTTCCTACCCATAATTCCTAAAATAAGTTAATATATATGCTAGAGATGGTTTGGTTGAAAACTATGAAAATAATTAAAAAAGTGGCCTTAGCGTCACTGGTGGTGTTTTGTTGTCTGGCGACCAAAACAGGCCTTGCCGATGACAAAAACTATTTTATTCACCCCGGCGACAAACTGAATATTCAGATTTACCGTGAAAAAGACTTGAGCGGCACTTTTACGGTGGATTCTTCGGGGAAAATCAATTTTCCCCTGCTGGGGGAAGTCTATGTGGATGGACTTTCCGTCAGTGAATTGAAGGATTTTTTAACAAAGAATCTTGGCAAGTCGTATATCCGAAATCCACAGATACAAGTGGATTTGATTGAAAGCGAAAGCAAATCTATCTCTATTTTGGGGCAGATTGTGAAGCCGGGGAATTATATCCTTGCCTCGGACATGTCTTTGATGAGGCTTATTTCTCAAGTGGGCGGTTTTACGGCGGGTGCGGATCAAAAAAATTTAAGGATTGTCCGAACGGACGAGCAAGGCAATAAGCAATATTTAAAAGCGAATATGGACGCGATTATCAAAGGCGAAGAAGAGGATGTGAAGCCTTTGCCGGGGGACATTATCTTTGTGGATTTTGCGGCTCCGGAAACCAAGGAAGCCGCGGTCGCTACCGAAAAAATCGTGACGGTTTTGGGTCAGGTGGCCAGACCAGGAAATTACGCGGTCGATTCTAGTACGACATTTGTAAAATTAATCGGGCAGGTTGGCGGTTTCACCAATGTGGCGGCTCAAAACAGGATCAAGATTGTGCGCCATTCACCGCCGTCTATCGGCTCTTCGGGGAAGAAAGTCGAGAAAGTTTTTTTTATTAACGCGAAGGCGATGATCGAGGGAAATGTGAAAGACATCAAAATTGAGCCGGGAGACGTTATTTTTGTTCCCGAAACTTATTTTTAATTCTAAGGAATTATGACGGAACCCCTGGAAGAGATAAAACCTAACTACATCGGCGAAGAAGAAGTCGAGTCGTTTAATTTTATTGAGTATTGGAGAATTTTAACGACGCATAAATGGATTGTTTCCGGCACGACTTTGATCGGTCTTGTGGTGGGGGTGATCCATTTCGCTAATATTCCTGACAGTTACGACACCAGCGTCAAAATGTTGGTGGAAAAAACCGATCAAACGCCGAAGTCCAATCAAGAGCTTAGGGCTAATTCGGATCCCTCCATCGCCGAAGGCGAAGAAGTTTATTACAATACTCAAATCGCGATTATGACCGGTCGTGACGCGCGCGCTAAAGTAGAGTCGGAACTCAGGGCTTCGGTGGGATACGAGGTGAACGCGCGCCGGGTTCGGGATACGCGTATTATCGAAATTTCCGTGGAATGCGGCGAGCCGGAATGGGCCGCTAAAATCGCCAACAAATTCGCGGAGATCTACATTCGCGACAGTGTGCAGAGCGATTCCTATGTTTCCCAGCAGATTTTAAAAATGATTCCCGAGAGCGGGGAAATTACCGAAAACAAAGAATTTGTCGACAAGCTGACGGGTTTTGACAAAAAATTATACGCGGAGTCGCTTTCCAGCATCACAGACGATTCAGAGCTTTCAACACTCCGCGGAAAAAAACTGGAAACAGAAGTACGTCTCAAAGACTTGTCCGATCGCTATTTACCGGAGCATCCGGAAGTCATTCAAGCGGAGGGTCAGCTTTCTTATTTGAATTCGCAAATCAAAGAAAGAACCGCCAAGATTTTGAATAATATGCGCGCCAATCTCGCCGGCAAGGTCAATATTACCAATGTGCGTGTGTTGGAGTCCGCCGAAGTTCCGACGTCGCCCTCAGCGCCAAACCGGCCGCGCGGGATCATGACCTGGACTTTATTAGGACTGCTTTTAGGTGGAATTATCGCGTTTATCATTGAAAGCACCAATCGAAAAGTATGGGTTGCTAAAGATCTTTATCCCACGGTACCAATTACTTTTTTAGGGTATGTGCCGTTGATCAAAGAGTTAAATCAAAATAAAAATAGATTGTTGCGCCATGCGGCCGCGCCAGTGCCGCTGATAGAAATTATGGCCAAGCACACGCTTTTGGCGGACATGATCGCCAGTATCCGGACGCATATTCTGTTTTCAATGCCATTCGACAAGTCAAAACGCATTATGTTTACTAGCGCTATTCCTGATGAAGGCAAGTCCAGCGTTTCAATTTTCTTAGCGCTTTCCCTGGTAAGCATGGGACGCAATATTCTTCTGGTGGACGCGGACATGCGCCGTCCCTTTTTGCATTCGTATTTAGGGTTGGACAATCAAAAGGGTTTGTCGGATTATTTGATCGGCGCCGCCACGGCCGAAGAAGTCATTAAATCCGTTCCGGGGAGTAATTTAAAAGTCATTACCGGCGGCCGTCCGACACTCAATCCTACAGAACTTTTATCAAGCGAACGGTTTCGCTCTCTTTTGGACAACGCGGATAAGACGTTTGACCGCATTGTGATTGATGTGCCCCCGGTGCTTTGTATTCCCGACGGCTTGGTGGTCGCCAAATACGTGCATAGCGGCGTGTTGGTGTGCGGGTCAGGCATGGTCGTACGCAAAGTCATTAAAACAGTGATTGATAAGTTCGAAGCCATCGGCCATAAATTTATCGGGGTGGTCATCAATCGGGCTGGCTATGAAACAGAAGGTTACTATAAGTACCGTTACGCCTCCAGCTACAAAAAGTATTATCAGCATCAAGAAGCGGCCGCTAAAAAGTCCGGGCCCAAGATCACGGTTGTCGGCCGTTAAGCGCACGTTACGCTACTCCGGATTTTCTTTCGCATGAAAAAAACCATAATCATCCTCTCCATTCTTGCCGCCATTTTAATCGGCGCTGTTTCTTTCTCAGTTTATCTGGTGAACAGCGAAATGGTTCGCCCCAAACTCCAAAGAGGCATTGAAAAAGTATTTCAAAGACCTGTCCGATTTAGAACTGTGTCGATGAGCTGGGATCACGGCCTGTCCCTGCAATTTAAAAATATTTATGTTTACACCAAAGACGGCGTTTCTTCTCCTCCGATTTTTGGCGCCGAACGCGTCAATATCGTTTTGGATGTCTTCGGGCTTTTAAATAAAAAACTTATCTTTGGAACAGTTCACATCGTCAATCCTGATTTTCAAATCAGCCGGGATCGCGACCGCAATGTTTGGCTTCAAAGTTCTCAAGAAAAGGAGAGAGGCGTTTGGTACCGCGATTTTTCAACAAGCGGCCAAGCTCAGCTTTTGTCGGCTCATTCGGAAATTATTTTAAAAAAATTCACTTTTGATAAGGCTTCCGATTTTCAGATTCAATTGGCGTTGTTTAACCGGGCGAACAATGTATTTTTAAAAGGAACCGTGACTGTCTCCTCCAAGAAGGTTGTGGTTTTTAATAACCTCCGCCTGGAGACCAAGTTAGAGACATGGAATCCCGCGGAACTGGCCAAAGCGGTGCCGGCGCTCAATAAATTAGGTCTGGAAAATTTGTCCGGCGAATGCAATATTTTAATTTCTCATTGGCAGGCGCTTCCTAATCTTCTGGAAGAGAACGAAGCCACGGCTGAATTGAAGAATGTCCGAATGGTTTTTGATAAACTGGAAAAACCTTTAGAGATTGTTTCATTCTCCTCGGCTTTGCATCGGGGCAAACGTTTAGAAATCAGCCGTTTTTTGGCGAAAATGGGAGACAGTGTGCTGTCGGTGTCCGGAGAGAGCAGTTTAGCCGCGGGGCGCTCTCCAGGAACCTCTCTAAAGTTTCAGATGGATGATTTGGATCTAAATGACTTTAGAAATTTTTTTCCGGCAAATTCTCCTCGATTAAAGGGAAAAGTTTTTTTAGGGTTTGACGGGTCTTTCGAAGGCATTGAAATGCCTCAAATACTTTCAAGCCTTTCCGGCACCGGGAGATTGGTGCTGAAAGAGGGAGTGATTGAAGATTTTAATCTCTTAAGAGAAATTTTTTCAAAATTACCGGTAGGGGGTGGATCCGCCGCCTCTTATTTACCGGTGCCGTTGCAAAATAAATTAGCGTATCGCCGTACTGTTTTGGGTCCGGTGGACTGCGCGATGACGGTCGCGGCCGGACAGATTTTTTTTGACGGACTTCAGGTGTTTACTGAGGATTGGAATATTTTCGCTAAAGGCGTGATCAGTTTGGATGGGCGCTTGGAGGTGCAGTCTTGGATACGCTTAAGCCCGGCATTTTCTTATGCGGCGGCGCAGGGGATCCCGGAGCTTCAATATTTGATGACGGAGCAGAATTTTATTCAAATTCCCGTGAAAATAGACGGCTTTTTGAAGGCACCCCGATTGATCCCTGACACCCGCGCTTTGGCGGCCAGCTTTATGGCTTCCAAGGGGCAGGAACTGATTACTAATTTAATTCAAAAAAAGATGAAGGGTGTGGTATAAAATCAGGATCCAAATTTTAAGGAGAGATGGCAGAGTGGTCGAATGCGCGCGCCTCGAAAGCGTGTATGCCGCAAGGTATCGGAGGTTCGAATCCTCCTCTCTCCGGATTTTACTCTAGAGAGAGGAGGGTTCGAAGAGAGCGCGCCGCTGCCACAAAGGCAGAAAAGCAACAGCCAATATGGCGCGTCAGGCGCGCGAATGCCCGACCCGGAGTCGGGCAAACGAAGTGACCGACGGAGGGCGGCGAATCCTCCTCTCTCCGAATTTTTAATTTAATCCTATGAGTAATCATTTCTCCCAACAACAGCTTCAATCCTTTAAACGCGACGGCTTCCTGGTTATCCACGGGATGTACCGTCCTGCCGAAATTCAGGAGATGTCCTCCTGGATCGATGAGCTTGTCGCGCGTCCGCCGCAAGCCGGAAAAGAAATGGCCTACTTTGAAGACAGTCTCTTGGAGAAAGGGAAGCGCATCCTGTCCCGCATCGAGAAATTTTCCGATTTTCATGACAGTTTCCATCGCATGGTGCATGAGGATCACATGGTGGGGCGTGTGTCAGAGCTTTTGGGAGAACCGGCTATTTTGTTCAAAGAAAAAATTAATTTTAAAATGCCCGGCGGCGCGGGATTTGAGCCGCATCAGGACATTCAGCCGGGATGGGACACCTATGCAGACTATTTCATTTCCGTGCTAGTGACGATTGATGAGAGCACCGTCGAAAACGGTTGTTTGGAGCTTGCGGCGGCGCATCACACTCGCGGTTTAATCGGTCAAAAATGGAAGCCCCTCCAAGGCAAGGAGTTGGAAGGAATAGAATTTAAAAAATACCCCATGAAGCCGGGGGACGTTGCTTTTTTTGACTGTTTTGTGCCTCACCAGTCGGCGCCGAATCTCACATCCAGACAACGACGAAATCTTTACCTGACATACAATCGCCAAAGCCAAGGCGAAAGCCGGGAAAGCTATTTCTCGGACAAGCGGAAGAGTTTCCCTCCTGATTTTGAGCGAGATCCCGGCAAAGAATACAAGTTCCGGGTCTGATGCTATGGAAAAAATAAAAAAACACGCCCAGCTTTTCCTTCTAATCGCCGGACTTTTTTTATTTGCCTGGACGATTCATTCAGTTGGATTTGAAAAATTGCAGGTGTTGACTCCGGTGCTCAGCGGCGCCGGCTTATTGGTATTTTTAGTTTATCCTTTTGCTTTTGCTTGGGATGTTTGGGGCTGGCGTGTGCTTTTCTCGCGCAAGTGGAAATCAAAGGTTAATTTCGCGGAGCTTTTTTGCATACGCCTGGCGGGGGAGGCTCTTAACAATATCACGCCTTTTGTGGACATCGGTGGAGAATTTTTAAAAGTCACGTTGGCTTCCAAGCGCTTTGCGATTGAAAAACGGAAGGCGTTGGTCACGGTGATCATGGCTCGCACGGCATTCTTTTTTTCAGAGATTTTTTTCTGGATCGCCGGCGCTTCTTTGATCTTTTTTTTATTTCCGATTCCACGTGTCTGGCTTTTTATTTTCTTGGCGACGATCAGTGGATTTTTGGTGGCCAGTATTTTTATTTCCACTCTCCAGAGGAAAGGTTTTTTTGGTACTTTTATCAGATGGCTTGAACATTTAAAGATTAATCCCGAATTTTTCCAGAAATTTCAGGTTTCATTGAGTGAAGTGGATACCGAGATTGCGGCGTTTCATTCCAAAAAAACCTCCAAGTTTTCCGGGACGATTTTGCTTCATTTTATGGGATGGGTGTCCGGCGGCGTGGAAACATACTTTATGCTTCATCTTTTAGGGATGCCGGTGACTTTGCTTGAGGGCATCATGCTGGAGGCGCTTTTACAGCTGATTCGAAGCGCCAGTTTCTTTATTCCTGGGAATCTGGGCGCACAAGAAGCGGGTCTGGCGCTGGTGGTGGAATGGATGGGGTATCACCCATCTCTGGGGGTGGCAGTGAGTCTTTTAAAACGTTTGCGTCAGTTTATTTGGACCGCGATTGGTTTCGCGGTGTGGGGCGTGTACGAGAAAATTGCCTAATCTTTTTTAGATCCGCTTCAAAATCCATCTCACTCCAAAAAATATTTCCGATGTTTACGACGGCTAGTTTTCTTTTCTTCATGAGACGCACATAAGCGTCTTCGTATTCCACGTTCACATTTTTTTCTTTCACAAAATCGGATAGAATTTTTTTGAGCAAAGCCGCGTCTTTTTTCTGAAATTTCACAATACCGGTCGCTTCGCCAACGATGTGAAGCGAGGGATCTGTTTTCTTGGCGATCGCTTCCAGGCGGCCATGTTTGGACATGAGCATCATCTCTTCACCACTACTTTTAGACCGGGTATCCGCCAGAAACGCGCTTTTTTGTTTGGCATTTAATAATTTAGCCAGCGCCTCCACCGGAAAATAAACATCCGCGTCCATGACAAGAATATCGTCATTTATTTCCTTGGAAGCGGTGTAAAGCGAGAGCACACTTCCTTGAGTGTATTTTTTATTCTCAACAAAGCGAATGTGGAGACCCGCGCCTGAGCGAGCGCATTCCTTTTTAATTTTTTCTTTTTGATGCCCCACCACCAGTACGATGTTTTGAATGCCGCAGGCGCGGAAGGCATCCAGATAACGGCGGAGAAGATTATTTTTGGCGGAGTCTAAGGGGATTAAGCATTTGGGCAATACCCGTGTGCGTTTCCCAAAGCGTTTCCCCACACCTGCCGCGAGAACAATGGCCTTCATTTTTTCACCAAAAATTTAAAATTCATAAAAAGGGCGCTAATCCAAAGAATCTGCATATAAAATCCGCCAAACCAAAGCAAGTAATGCGTTTTTCCGGCGATAGCAAACCCCAGGATGAGCCAGGAGGCTTCTCCTTCACGCAAGGCATCAAAAATTCGAAATAAAAAGTTACTCCTGGATTGTTGATCGGGATTGGGTACGCTAAAGGCCGCCGGCCCAAACCCTTTTAACTTTTCAATAATCACTAGAAGAAAATGCATCGCGCCGCCGGATAGGCAGAGAATGAAAAAAAGCTTTACCGAAAAGAAAGCATCCCCGGTTTTCGAGGCGCCAAGCGCCAGCCCGCCAAAGAGCGCGAAATCAGTCAGAAAATCAACCGCGATATCCAACCAACCCCCAAACACACTGCCCATATTTTTGGCGCGAGCGATCTCCCCGTCACAATTATCCAAAATGCAGGCCAAGCAGTACAAAAGCGCGCCCCAAACACCCTCTTCATAGCGGCCGGTTGAAAACAAGGCTCCGGCGCCAAGTCCGCAAACAAGACTTAATACCGTGATTTGATTAGGGGTGAGCGAGGAGCGCATAAAAAGCCGCGTTAAAAGGGCTGAGAATAGGCGGTTAAATTTAAAATCGAAATCTTTTTTCATTTATTTTTTTAAAAGGGGCTTGAGCACCGCAAAAAAACGTTTCACGTCGGAGGGGCGGATCTCTCCGAGATTGGAAATACGGAAAATTTTTCCTTTGAGCGCGGATTGGCCGGCATAAATAACAAACCCTTGTTTTTTGAGGGTGTCATGAAGTGTTTCATAAGAAAGTCCCTGGGGAGTCCAGAGTGCGGTGAGCACGTGGGAGCGCTGCGATTTTTCGATTAAAAATGAAACCCCTAAAGCCTCAAAACCGCTTTCAATCAGAGCATGCAGAGATTTGTAGCGCGCGATTCGCCGGGCGACGCCTTCGTTTTTAAGTTCATTTAAAGCCTCGTCAAAAGCGTAAAAGATTTGTACCGCCGGTGTAAAGGCCGTGTCGTTCTTCGAGGCGGCGTTTAAAGCGCTTAAAAGATCCAGAGAGAAAGAGCGCGCTTTTTTAGTCTTGAGCCGTTGAGCCGCCCGGTGAGAGAGAAACACAAAGGACACCCCGGGAAAACCATGCAGGCATTTTCCGGAAGTTCCGGCCAGCGCGTCAATCGGGTATTTTTTAAAATCAATCGCTTCGGCGCCCAGCGAGCTGATGGCATCGACAATAAAAAGTTTATCGTATTTTTTAGCCAGTCCGGCGACTTCCGCCAACGGATTGAGCATGCCGGTGGAGGTTTCGTGATGCACCATCGCCACCGCGTGAATGGAATGATCATGTTTTAGCACAAATTCTATTTTTTCTTCCGACGGAAATTCCCCGAGCGGCGCCTCCAGAGTTCGGACGGGCGTTCCGTAAACTTTTAAAATGGACTGAATCCGTTCTCCGTAGACGCCGTTGGAAAGAACCAAGATTTTTTTATGATTGTCGGCAAGCGACGAGAGCATGGCTTCAAGCGCCGTCGTGCCGGAGCCTGTGAAAACAGCGATCTGGTGAGTACGAGCGATACCAAAAAGTGTCAGAAGCTTTTCTTTAATGCCTTTAAGTAGATTAGAAAACTCAGGTTCGCGGTGGCAGATATCCGATCCTAAAAGTGCCTTTCGGACACGCGCCGTGACATTGACCGGACCCGGATTCATCAGTACCCATGATTTTTTTTGCATTATTTTTCTCCCAAAACCGCTTTTTTGAAATGGGCGGCAATTTCCGGGGAATCGTATTTGGAGGAGATACGCGGAATTTCTTCGGTGGGCAGGCGATTTATTTTCACGCGCAAAAAAACCGGCCCGTTTTTCTTGAGCGCGATTTTAAGGGTTCCCCGAAGCTCTTCTTCCGTCACCGTCTCATCCACCCAGGCATAGCCACAGGCCAACGCCGTGCGTTTTAAATCCGTAGAGGAAGAGGTGGTGTCTTGATCGCCGGTGGTTTCGTAGGACTCGTTGTCCAAGACCACATGAACCAAATTTTTAGGTTTGTAATGCCCGATCGAGGAAAGAATGCCCAGATGCATCAAAATCGCGCCGTCCCCGTCCAGCACCAGCACTTTTTTGTCCGGCCGGCTCAAGGCCAGTCCTAGCCCGATTGATGCCGCGTGACCCATGGAGCCTTGCATGTAGAAGTTTTCGGGTCGGTCTGCCGTGGCAAACAATTCCCGCGAGGGCTTGCCGGTTGTGGCGATGACAAGCTCATCTCCTTTTAAGCTTTCGGCGACGATTTTGATGGCGTCGATGCGTTTGAGGGGGTAAGCGCCTGGATCTTTTTTAAGAGGCGTGTAGTCATCGAGAGCACCCTTTTTGACAAAGAATACGAAAGGCTGTCCTTTTTTTTGAATCAACTTAAGCGCCTTCTCGAGAGATTTTTTAAAATCCGCGATTTCTTCGGGCATGTCCTCATACTTGACCTCCAGCGCTCCCAGGAGATCTCCCATCGTTTTTCCGATAATTTCATGCTGTGGTTCATCTTTAACGCCATACGCTCGCCCGGAAACAAAAAGCAACACCGGAAGGCGATAGATCATATGAAGGGAGGTCAGGGGATTGATCAGATTGCCCAATCCTGAATTTTGAATCAGGACAGCGGTGGGCTTGCCTCCAAAATAAGCGCCCGCCGCCAAGGCTAGCGCTGAACCTTCATTAGGAACCATCGTGTATCGGAGCGCCGCATCATCGATCACGCAATTCATGGCGGCTTGAAAAAAAGAGCAGGGAACACCGGTAAAATTGGAAACGCCGCGTTCTTTTAACGCTTCGACAAAATCTTTGGGGGAAATCATAGTTTAGGAAACCAGCGCGCCGGAATTTTTTTCGAAATGAGCTTTGACACGTTTAAAATCATCCAACGAATGAAGTTCCGACCAGCCATGCTCGATTTCAAGGCCATGCACGGCCACGCCGCGATCAATCAACAGTTGGAGCAAATCATTCAAATCCGCTTTTTCGGGGCAGGGGAGCGCCTGCCAAGCCTCCGAGAGCTCTCCTAGACCTTCTTCACGAAAAAAAGCCATGCCGATAAATTCATAATTGGCTTTTTGACGGTCGAGATGCTGTCCCACATGAAGCACACGTTTAAAGGTGTTTAGTTCCAAGCGTCTGGAGCGGCTATCTTTGGCTAAGTCTTCGGCGATCACCAGATCCAGTTTTTTTTCGCGCGGCGGGAGTGTCCGGTATGCCCTGTCGATCACCAGTGTGATAGCGTGAGGGCTTGAAAGAAGTTGATCCAAAATCAACCGGTCAAAAATAATATCGGAATACACGAAAACGCATTGATTTTTCAAATAATTTTTGGCGGACATGACTGACCAAGCGGTGCCAGAAGTGGCATAGTCGGGATTTTTCAGGATTTTCGTGCTTTCCGCCTTGATCTTGTCCGCTTGATAGCCGCCAATCACATAAACATCTTTCACTTCGCAGGAGCGCAAAATATCCACCTGGCGATCGATCAATGTTTTACCGCCGATTTCCAGCATGCAAAGCGGCTTGTCATTTAAAATCTCGGAGAAGCCCGCCAGGCGCCGCGGATCTCCCGCGGCCGGAATCACCGCCTGAATACCGGTTTTTTTGGAGAAGCGTTCTTCATTTTCTTTTAATTCCGGCATGCCTTGGATTTCAAAAACTTCTTTCATGGAGCTAATTTTATTTTCGACGAGCGCTGTCGAGCCTGCCTCTTGGATGGACTTGAATGTTTCATCCATCGCTTTCATCGAGGCACGCAGACCCTGATTGGCATAAATCACCATTTTGAAACCGCGTTCGGCAAATGTTTTCGCCGTCGTGCCATAAAAAGTAGTGGGGATGACGACTAAGGGAATCTTGGATTTCCATTTGGACGCGAACTCAAAAATCTCATCCGGTGTTTTAGATTTGGAGTGAATCACGATGCCATCGGCGCCGGCCTCGGCGTACGCGTACGCGCGTCTCAACGCTTCTTCCAATCCCCAGCCGGCGATCAAAGCTTCTACACGCGCGAACACCATAAAATCCGAATTTTTTTGAGTATTTTTAGCGGCTTCGATTTTCCCCATGAATTCTTCGATAGAGGCCAGGTCTTGACGACCCGGAACAAAGCTATTCACCTTCGGAAAAATTTTATCCTCAATCACCGCCGCCGCGATGCCGGCCGCTTCGTACTTTTTAATCATGTGTTGAACATTCGAGGAATTGCCATAGCCGGTGTCGCAGTCGCAAATCACGGGGATCGACACCGCGTCATTCATCACGGAGGCGGCGTGAAGATATTCGGTCATGGTCAAAATATTGGCGTCAGGGACGGCGTAAGCGGTTGAAATCTCAAGACCGCTCGCCCAGATCCCATCAAAACCGTTTCGCTCGATCAGTTTCGCCCCCAGACCGTGATGGGCGCCGACGATGCGGACGATTTCTTTGGATTTAAAAAGCTCTCGCAAGACTTTGGCTTTGGAATGCATAAAGCGCATTATAGCATCAACAAATGCGGGGGCGCATCTATAGAATTTTAGCCCTTTCGTTGACTTTCAGGGGTATTTAAGCTTAACTAATCCTATCTATGGGCGCTAAACATTGTCCGAAATCTTATCGGATTCTCCCAGTTTTTGTATTTAGCCTTTTAATCGCCTCCTACGCCTCCGCCGACACCATTTATTTTAAAAATAAAAATGTTTTAGAGGGTGTCATTGAAAAAGAAACGGAAAAGCAGGTCGAGCTCAATTTGGGTTTTGGAACCATGGTTTTTTCTAAGAGTGAGATTCAAAAAATCGAACGAGCGGATGCCACCAAAACCCAAGAAATTTGGAATCAATGGGGTCAGGAAAAAAAAGAAAGAAAAGAGCGCGAACCCGAGGAAGAAAAGCAGAGGATTGAAAGGGAAGCGGCCACCGAGCGCGCGCGAGCGGCGGATGAAAAAAGAAAACGGGACGCGGATGAAAGTATTCCTAAGGACATTGAAGTCATCACTCAAAATCAGGCCATCATTGTGAATGCACTGATTAACGGAAAAGCGCGGGTTAACTTGATCTTGGATTCGGGTGCCGGCAATGTGACGCTCAATAAAAGCGTCGCGGACAAGCTGGGACTGGATTTAGAAACACTGCCAAAAAGTTCAAGCATCGTGGCCGACGGCCGGACGGCGGAGGTGGCGATGGTGACACTCAGCGAGATTCGAATTCAGAACCCCGGTGTTGTGGATGCGGAGGGTCAAACACCTCCGGTGGTGACGGCTCAAAACGTGAAAGCCTCGGTGTTGACTCAGGGCGTGGAGGCTGTGATTCCTCCCGGAGGCGGCGGTGTGCGGCCTCTGGCCACGGAAGGTCTTCTAGGAATGTCTTTTTTGAAGAATTTTATTTTTCACACCGACTACGAGAATAAAAAAGTCACTTTTTCTGTTTCTCAAGATAATCAGCCGTAAATTCAAAGATTTTAAGCTCTCCATCCCGGTACCGGACAATCAGTGTTTTCTTGGGGTCTATTGGAGTCTCGGGCGTATTTCCTAAAAAACCGAAGGCAGGGTATCGAATCTCATTTCGAATATAAAAAGAATGGCCTTCCTCGACAAGGTACTTCAATTCAAACACCTTGAGCGAGGGGTTTTGATACCATTGCTGGACACCGACTTCTCTGTCGAATGCGCGGATATTGATGCCGTCAAAAAGAAGCACAGTTCCATCGGGAAGCTCCGGTCTTAATTTTTTAAGTTCTCCCCAAACTATTTTTACTGTTTTAGCCTGGGTGATCTGGTTTCCAGAATAATCATTTGCCAACAGGGGACTTTTGTCCATCTGGATGGCTATATTTAAGGAAAGCGTGGCGGAGATAATTGTCAGAACCCACACGGTTGGGTTAAAAAAACCAGACAATCGTAAATAAGACAGAGCTCTTTTTATCGCGAACATCAATAACACGAGAAAAGCGGGGTAAGAAAAAGCCAGGTAATAGCCGTTCATGACATGCCGTAGCGGCATTGCCGGTAAAAGTCCTACGATGCCCCAAAGAATAAAAATGAGGAAAGTTCGTAGATTTTTTTCGCGTCGGCATTCGTCGAAAGCGAGTCCTATCACCGTGCAAAAGAAAAAGAAGTGCAGTGCGACATTCGTCTTGGTGATCTGAAAATGGAATGCGGGTAGAAGCGATTCAACAAAGATGGCATAGAAAGCGGCGCATTTTCTCAAGAGAAACTCGGGGGCGAAACCCATCGCGTAGATTTCGCCGTGACCTGACGGCAGTCGACCACGCATTTTAAAGGTTAGATAAAGAAGAAATATTACTAGATAGAGCGCGCCTTCTTCCCAGAGCGCTTTGTTGGATAGGTTCCTATCGGAATCAGATTTCCTGGTTTTTATCCAAGACAGTGCTAAAAAAAGAAACGGAAAAAAAATAAAACTTTCGCGGCAGAGAAGTGCCACCATAAAAAAAGCCGCTGCCGCTAGAGTTTTTTTATTGAAGTGAAAAACAAAGGATAATAGGAGAAAGAAATACCCGGCAAAAATATTCACGGAAACAAACCAGACAAAGGGCTCGCCGTGTAGCCGAAAAGCAACCGCGTAGAGAAGACCTACAGCCCAAGCTATTGATTGTTCGACTCCCAGATGTCGACAAATATAAACCAGAAGAAACGCGTTGGCCACATGCAAAATAAAAAAAACCACATGAAAGCCCACGTAGTGATAGCCGAATATGGCATAAAGGATGTGGATACTAAATAGCCAGAGTGGGCGGAAGAACACGCCGTTGTGCACCGGCTCGAAAAATTGTAGGTAATTTGTCAGCGAAGGGTGAAATTTGGACAGTCGCGCCAACTCCGACCAATCATCAAAGGTGAAAGGGTATTTAACGAACGGCAGATAGATGAGCGCGCAATAACCGACCACCAAAAAAATATAAAAAATCAGAAGACTGAACGGTTTCCAGCGTTTGAGCGAAGAAGCTTCCATAAGAAGAAGTATACCTTCTTGTGAGGCTAATTTTTAGAAAAAATGTGCCCGGCAGGAGTTGAACCTGCAACCTTCTGATCCGTAGTCAGACGCTCTATCCAATTGAGCTACGGGCACAAATTCTTGAGGAATAAGAGATATCCCAAGGGATGATAAAAAGGTAGGTAGATTCTACCTATTAGAGAAGAAGGTGTAAAGCGTAGAATTCCTTGCCCCCGCAAGCAAAAATCAAATATTGTGTTCAATCCTGGAAGTGGTGTACAATGACCCCTCAATGATTGTCGATTCAGTTGTCAAGAAAGCCACGCTTTTGGTCGTCGATGACAACCCCCGCGTAATCCAAAGTTTAAATCTTATTTTAACTGATTATGAAGTCCTCTCCGCCAAGAGCGGGGAAGAGGCTCTTGCGATTTTGTCCAAGCCTAACACGATTGACCTGGTGCTTTTGGATATCAAAATGCAGGGTTTGAATGGCCTGGAAGTCTTAAACAAAATTAAAGGCAAAAAAGAATTTCCCGGTGTGATCATGGTGAGCGCCATGGGCGAAAAAGAAAACATTTTGGAAGCTCTCCGCGGCCGCGCGGATGATTTTTTAGAAAAACCCTTCAAGCCCGCGGACGCCCGACGCGTGGTCGGCCAATATCTGAGCAAACGGTTTTGCCGCGAAAAAGACAAGGGTACCGCCACCAGTCCCATTCAAAGAGTCATTAAATTGCTGGAGCGCAATGTCGACCAGGATGTGACCTTGGAAGACGCCTCCCGTGTCGCGTCCCTAAGTCCCAAATATTTAAGCCGTCTTTTTTTGAAAAAGACCGGCAAGAGTTTCCTGAAGTACAAGATGCAGTTAAAATTAAACGAAGCCGAAAAACTTCTTAAAGGCACGGAATTGGACATCAATTCCATTGCCTATAAAATCGGGTATCAAAATTCCGAATCTTTTATGAAAGCATTTAAAAAAGACAAGGGATTGACGCCTTCGGAATTCAGAGAGGCTTGTTTTCATTCTCATGCAAAAAAGCGTCGTTTCTCGCACTAAGTCACTCCTCCTTAGCTTTTTCGTTTTTCTGTTGTTTCTTCCCGCCGCGTACGGTTCGGAAAAACAGCCGGTGGATCTTGGGCATATTTCAGTCTCTATTCAACGGCAAGACAGGCTGTTATCGGATTTATCCCAAAATGTCACGGTGATGGAGCGGGATCAGATAGAGGATTTTCCCGCCGATACTCCCGCCGATCTTTTAAACACCATCGCCGGCGTCGAAGCTTCCCAAAGAACGGAGTTTTCCCATACCGCGCCGCTTTCTATCCGCGGTTCCTTGTCCCGGCATGTGCTTTTACTGGTCGACGGCATTCCTTTTAATAATCAGATCAGCCAACAGGCGGATGTTTTGCCCCTTTTG
>JAHFFN010000072.1 GCA_023247915.1 Candidatus Omnitrophota bacterium | reverse complement strand
CTTCCAAATAAGTGTCTGAGATACGGCACAATGCGCCGACTTTCAGCGTCTCGTCCTCACTGCGCTCCACCACCGCTTTAAAATGCTCGATCGCTTCGTCGGGTTTCCCCAGCTGGATATACGACCAGGCCAGATTGTACTGGGCGTCATCAAAAAGATCGGGGCTGGGAAGTTTCACAAGAAGTTTTTCGTATAAATCAGCCGCCTCGGCGTAACGTTGTAAATTGTAAAGCGTTTCGGCCTTCCAAAAATAAATGTCGCTCAAAATTTCCGACTGCGGATAATCCTGAAGTGCTTGATCATAAAATACCAGCGCTTCCGCGTGGCGGCCGAGCTTGGCCAGGGATCGCGCGCGCCCAAAAAGGAAGGAGTCTCGCACCGCGGAGCCACGAATCAAGCTCTCGTCGGGGGAAAAACTCTCCAGTGACTCCGCGTATTTGCCTAAATGAAAATAAGCCCAGCCAATCCCGTGAAGCGCCAGCGCCTTGAACTCGCTCTGCCCTCCAAGCTCCACGCTTTTTTTGAAAGACTCCAGCGCCAGTCCGTTTTCATCCAGCTTGGAATAACTCTCCCCTAACACGTAATACGCATTGGCAATATTCGAATTGAGCGAGTAGGTCTGAACAAATTTTTGAAGCGCTTCCACCGCAAATTCATACTGCTCAAGTTCGAAATAGCACTGTCCTATTTTAAAATGGGAGTCGATCGCCAGCGGATGATCCGGGTATTTTTCAATAAATTGATTAAATTCACCGATGGCCGTCTCGTACTCCCCCAACTCCACCAGCGACCAGGCTTTGGAATACTTGGCGTACACATAAAACGGAGAGTTGAGATGCTTTTCGGTAATCTCCGTGTATGTTTTAAGCGCTGAGGAAAAATCGCCTGATTTAAAATAAGTTTCCGCTAGCCAATAAAGTGCTTCTTCGGAAGAATCGCCCTGCATTTCACGCGCCATCTGCTCAAATAATCCGGCGGCCTTTGAAAAATTGCGCAGTTTTAAATAAGTTTGTCCGAGAATCAGGCGTGTTTGGCGCGCATTGGTCGAGCTGGGATAATTTTGAAGGAATGCCGAGGCGTTGCTTTGGGTGATGTCAAAGAAACCATCATGGAAAGATTGCTGGATGGCGTCAAAACTCTTCTGCTCTTCTGTCGAGGCGGCCAACGCGGATGAAACCGCTGTCACGGCCATAAGCAAGGTGATGAAAATACTTCTCATGATTTCAACGCCTCTTTCAAAAACCGGCCGGTATGTGATTTAGGATTTTTTGCGACTTCTTCCGGAGTGCCGGCCGCCACCAGTTCCCCACCCTTGTCGCCACCCTCCGGTCCCAAATCGATCAGATAGTCGGCGGTTTTAATCACGTCGAGATTGTGTTCGATCACCAGCACCGTATTTCCCTGATTAACCAAGGTTTGAAGTACTTTAAGAAGCCGGTCGATGTCGGCAAAATGAAGGCCGGTCGTGGGTTCATCCAAAATATAAAAAGTGCGGCCGGTCGCGCGCTTGGAAAGCTCGGTGGCGAGTTTGATGCGTTGAGCCTCGCCGCCGGAGAGCGTCGTGGCCGCTTGTCCTAGCTCAATATAATCCAGACCGACATCATGCAAGGTTTGAAGCTTGGAATGAACCGCCGGAACATTCGCGAAAAGATTCAGCGCTTCTTCGACACTCATGGCCAGCACATCCGCGATGGACTTTCCTTTATAACGCACCTCCAGCGTCTGCTCATTGAAGCGTTTTCCTTTACACACTTCGCAGGTCACATACACATCGGGTAAAAAATGCATTTCAATGGTTTTGACGCCATCACCTTCGCAGGCTTCGCATCGTCCGCCTTTGACGTTGAAGCTAAAACGTCCCGGCTGATACCCGCGCATGCGTGAGTCCGGTAATTTGGCGAAAATATCGCGAATCGGCCCGAAAAGTCCGGTGTAAGTCGCGGGATTGGAGCGCGGCGTGCGACCGATCGGCGACTGGTCAATTTCAATGATTTTGTCGATTGCTTCAATGCCGGTGATTGCCTCATGCTTTCCAGGAATCACCTTCGACTGATAAATTTTTTTGGACAAGCCTTTGAATAAAATTTCGTCCACTAGCGTGCTCTTGCCGGAGCCAGAAACGCCCGTCACGCAGGTGAAAACACCTAGCGGAATTTCCACCGTCACATTTTTTAAATTATTTTCGGCCGCTTTTTTGATCGTAATTTTTTTAAGCCCCTTGATCGGACGACGCGTTTTGGGCATTTCTATCTTGAGTTTTCCGCTCAAGTATTTTCCTGTCAAAGAATCCGGATTTTTAATCACTTCCTCCGGCGTACCCGCGGCAACAATGCGCCCGCCGTGCTTGCCCGCGCCGGGACCCAGATCCACCAAATAGTCCGCGCGTTTCATGGTCGCGTCGTCGTGTTCCACCACAATGAGTGTATTGCCAATATCCCGCAAGGCCTCCAGTGCTTCAAGAAGTTTTTCATTGTCCCGTTGATGTAAACCGATTGAAGGCTCATCCAGCACATAGAGCACGCCCATGAGTCCCGCGCCGATCTGTGTCGCCAGACGAATGCGCTGCGCCTCGCCGCCGGAGAGTGTCCCGCTGATGCGGTCGAGCGACAGATACCCCAGACCGACATTTTTCATAAATCCGATGCGCGCTTTCACTTCTTTCATGATTTGATGCGCGATGTGTTCTTCTTTGGCGTTTAAATTTAAATCTTTGAAAAACGCGTCCGCTTTTTCAATGGATAACGCGGTGGTTTCCATGATATTTTTCCCGCGCACGCGGACGGCGAGCGCTTCTTTTTTCAAACGATCGCCGTGGCATTCTTCGCAAGGCTTGAGACTCATGAATTTATTGATTTCTTCTTTCATAAATTCCGATTCGGTTTCTTTGAAGCGGCGTTCTAAATTAGGAATAACACCCTCAAAAGATTTCCAGCCTTCGCCCTCTTCTCCGTAAAGAATCAGTTCTTTTTGATCCTTACTCAGATCTTTAAACGGGGTGTCGAGGCTAAAACCATGACGCTCGGACACATAACGTAAGATTCGTCTCAAATAAATAATCAGGGACTTGCCGCCGCGTTTCCATCCGGCGATGGCGCCGCCACGCAATGTTTTGGTTTTATCGGGAATCACCAGATCCGGATCAATCTCCTGGCAATTGCCAAGTCCATCACAAGACGGGCAGGCACCGTAAGGACTGTTGAATGAAAAAAGCCGCGGTTCCAGCGGCTGAAAACTGATGCCGCAATGAATACAGGCATTATTTTCCGAAAACATGGTTTCTTTTTTCTTGCCATCGGTTTCCGCTTCGGCCTTCATAATGCCTTTACCGGTTTTAAGCGCTGTCTCAACGGAATCGGTGAGGCGTTTTTTAATGCCTTCCTTTAGCACGAGACGATCGACGATGATGTCGATGACATGATTTTTCTTTTTGTCTAATTTGATAGTCTCGGACAATTCACGCGAAACGCCGTCCACGCGCACGCGCACAAAGCCTTCTTTTTGAATATCTTTGAATATTTTTTGGTACTCGCCTTTGCGGCCTTCAATCATCGGCGATAAAATCTGCACCTTGGAGCCGGCGGGAAAATTTAAAATCTGATCCACAATTTCCTGGGAACTTTGACGCGTGATGGGGCGATCGCATTTGTAGCAGTGCGCGATACCGATTTTGGCGTATAAAAGACGGAGATAATCGTAAATCTCGGTGGTGGTTCCGACCGTCGAGCGTGGATTGGAGCCGGCGACGCGCTGTTCAATGCTGATGGCGGGCGACAAGCCTTCAATGTATTCGACATTCGGCTTCTGCATTTGGTCGAGAAACTGACGCGCGTAGGCAGAAAGACTTTCCACGTAGCGGCGCTGCCCCTCGGCGTAAATCGTGTCAAACGCTAGTGAGGATTTCCCGGAACCGCTCAAGCCCGTAAACACCACCATCGCATTCCGCGGAATTTTAAGATCGATCCCTTGCAGGTTATGTTCGCGTGCGTTTTTTACAAAAATATAGTCTTTTTCCATAGTTTTAGAGGATAGCGTAGAGCGTTTAGCGTATAGGATTGATCATTCGATAAAGCATGGCGCCAACTTCTTTCATAAGCAATTCAATATTAGAGTTTGATTTAATATATTTGAGATCTACAGCCAAAAGATATTGAGTTTCGAGCTCACATAGCGATCCATAGGCTATAGCTAAAAATTGTTTGTACTCCTTATTGTACTGCCTTCCGTAGCCTTCGGAAATGTTAGAAGGAATAGAAATTGAAGACCTTCTGGCTTGCTGTGCTAGCGCATAAGTTTCTTCTTTTGGGAATTCTTTGGTAATTTTATAGATTTCCAAAACTAATTGATACGCTTTTTGCCATACTATCAAATCTTTAAAACTCTTCGTTTTCATTTTTTCTATTTTCCTATCCGCTATCCGCCAAACGCTATACGCTATCTTTTAATATTTCAGGAATCGGCCTCGTGTCTATCCGTATTCCACCGTCATGCTCGATGAGAAGCGTATAAATCGTGCCGGGAATAAAAACCTGGCCGGGCGCTTCCACTTGGGCGTTTTTAATTCCCACCTTCGACCGTTCCGCGGGATCCAGCGCGTATTTCCAGAATTTTTTCCAGATTTCCTGCTCAAATTTATTGGGCGCGTCTTTGGTGCGATAACCACCCGGCACTTCCTGGGGCTTGGTGATCGGAAACTCTTCGGTATTTTTTCCGTCGAGCACAAACGCTTTCATGAAAAGATAAATGCTCTTCCCCTTCATCCGATGCCCTTCTTCGATGTATTTGTCATCAAAGCGCACGACAAGGGTCTGGAATTGAATCAAATTTCCCTTAAAGGTAAAAAACTTGGGTTTGAGCGGCTTGCCATTCACGTCGTATTCCAGGAATTTAATCGTCGTGGTGTATTGACGCGTGTATTCGTCGAGACTAGACCCCGTCACCAGCACTTCCGCGATGCGGGACTCGGCTTTGAGATTGCGGATGATTTGACGGAAAAGCAGAAAATCTTTGATCTTAAAAAAACCGATGACCAAAACAAAAAGCACTGCCAGAATCACGAGCTTCCGCAGCGCTTTTTGAATCCAGGAAAACATCAGCCCCTCTTAAATAGAGATTCTTTGGCCAATTTCCTGAAAATGGAAAATGCGTTCTTTTCATTACGGCGAAGAATCAAGCGAAACGTTTCGAAAGCCGCCCAGGTGCCATAGACATAAATAATCTCTTCACGCACACCGGGAATAAAAAATTGGATAATCCAAAGACCGAAAAGACCGCAAGCCTCGACCCACGCGAAATCCATGCTGAATAAAAACAAAAATCCCAGATACGACTGCACAATCGTCAAAAGAATTTCAACTTTTTGATGCTCATCAAATACAATCGCCGACGGATGTCCCATGCTCCACGAATAAATACACGGCACCATCGCCACCAAAATCGTCCATTGATTGATCGAGGAAGATACAAAGTTTGCCAACGCCATCGGCGCCTTCGTGACGGACTTGGCCCATTTGAGCGCGGAGAGCTGTTCCGGAAATTCACTCAAAAAAGGCGCTAACCACTGCACAAAAACAAATTCAGAAACCCCGATCGACGCCGCCAGGGCAAGCATGGAATTCAAGAAAGGATGTGCCGAAAACCATAAAATTAATCCGCCTAAAATAAAAAATAGAAAAATCCCCACGTAGCTGGCGGGTTTGGGAAGCTTCATCACGTACCGAGGAATCGCTTCCAAGTCTTCGATGCCTTCCGCGTCTTGTGC
>JAHFFN010000027.1 GCA_023247915.1 Candidatus Omnitrophota bacterium | reverse complement strand
GATAGGTCTTTGTGGCCTATCACAACGGTTTTTGGCGGCTCCCCTTAAAAGTTATGTCAAATCCATAAGCGCTCCAAAAGAGCCTAATCGCTCGTTGTCGGGGGGAATGTTTTGAGAAGTGTGATGAGGAGAATGAGGGCTATTGCTTTGGCGTAAAGCCCGTAGCGAATAATTGAAAGTCCTGAACACGGGATTTACCGATGTGAACACATAATGTAAAAGCCACTAACCACTGTTGCCATCACTTGCAATCAAGCGTAGGGTAGCCAAAGCAATGGCCCTCGTTCGACGAAGTGAACTTACGGGAAAAGCTGTGGAGCTACTATTCGAGATCCGTCCAAGTAAGCCACTGGGCGAGATTGGGTTTGCCGTCGTGGTGCCAGGTGATGGGTGGTGATTGCATGCGGCCGGCGCGGGTGATGCGATTGACGCCTAGCGAGGAAAGTTGTGTGGCGAGCGCTTTTTGATGTCCCGGTGCGGCTTCGAGGGCGACGGCTTGCAAATATTTTTTTAATGGCGAGATGACTTTGAACACGTCTTCGACGCGGCTAAAGGCCTTCACATAAATTTCCTGTCCGCCTTGGGACAACGCCAGCTCTTGAATTTTTTCATCGTAAAACACGCCCCAAACTCCGCGGGGACTGCTCCCCCAAAACCGCACCTTCTCGCCAGCGACCTGCTTCATGTGATAGCTGTTCAAATTAGTTTGCGCCCGTACTACACGATCATAGGGTGGTGTGTGAGGTTTATTTCCGGAAAGCTTCGCCAGCGCTTTCGCCAGTTCTTCCGCAAAATTTAAAACAGAAACCTTCCCACCCTTTTGCGCAAAAATCACTAGCGGCGACAAACACCCGCGCTGATCCGCCATCCAAATATCCCGCGCGCTTTCTTTCGCGAGCAAGCTGCTATTTTTGGGGGTGAGCGCTTCTTTCATAAAAAGACCAAAACTCACACGATGCCCGTAAGCGATAAAAGGCGTTCCCGCGGGAACTGATTTTTGAATTTCTTTTAAATTGGCGTTACTTCCATAAGCCACCACCAAATCAGAAGTCTCCATCGCCTCCCAAAGCGCTTTCCGATTTTTAGGGTCTATTAGAAAATTGCTAGCGGCTAATTTTTGATCGCAAGATTTCAACGATTCCAGATAAATTTCTAAAAATCCTTCGTCCTTACTCGAAAGTTTTCCCATATTGACGCTCTTAACCAACATTCCCAGCACAAAACTCGTGATGGAAGGATTTGGCATATTGCCTGAGAAGATGTGGGTGATGCGTTTGGGGCCTTGCGCGAAATGCTGAACACCCGTTAGAGGGTTTTTTCTGAAACCATCCAACACTTCCGGGTTTCCAATCTCTGATTTAAGAAGTTGTGTGAGTTTGGGAGCGGTCAACTCTTGAAACAACGCGTCCAAGAGCGCTTCGGCCATCGCTTCGGAAAATCTGGATTTTTGGACAAGTTTCCGGACAGCTTTTTTTCGAAAGGGGTATTGAGGATTTAACCAGCGCGACGATAATGCTCCGAGAGTTTTTATAATCGAAGCGGTGGAACGGACTTCCCTACTCATTTTTTCCTATTCAAAAGTTTTTGGATGCCCTGAGAAGTCCAAGTAATGGCTGTGTCAATGCCACCGCCTACGGTTTGCCCGACAGTCTTTTTGGGGGTTGTCGCACAGCCAGTGCTTAAAAAACATAAAAAAACAATAATAGAGATAAATCTAAATGTATTCCTCATGATGTCTCCTTAACAGTCCTGGTTTAGGCCCAATGCCGGGCTCGTTCCACCGCCCGAAGCCAATCAGCATAAAGCCTATCTTTGTCTTTAAATCGCGCACGCGGTTTAAAGACCCGGTCAATCCGCCGTAATCGATTAAACTCTTCCCGGTTTTTCCACACACCGACGGCAATCCCCGCCAGCCCCGCCGCCCCCAGCGCGGTCGTTTCCAGCACCCTCGGACGCTCCACGGGAATTCCTAAAATATCCGCCTGAAGCTGCATTAAAAAATCATTACTGCTAGCGCCACCATCCACGCGCAACACTTTAAAAGCTTGATGCGTGTCTTTTTTCATCACTTCCAAAATATCACGGGTTTGATACGTGATGGATTCTAGTGCCGCGCGCACCAAATGTTCTCTCTTGGTGCCGCGCGTGATCCCCAGTATTGTTCCTCGCGCGTGCGGATCCCAATAGGGCGCGCCCAGACCCACCAGTGCCGGCACAAAATACACACCTTCATTGGAAGCAAGCGTTTGAGCTAGCCGCGCGGTTTCTTTGGCGCTTGAAATAATTTTAAGTCCGTCCCGCAGCCACTGAATCGCCGCACCGCCGATAAACACACTGCCTTCGACCGCGTATTCGGTGTGTTTCAAATCGCCGAGCGACCACGCGATCGTCGTTAAAAGGTTTTTTGAAAATCGCGGTGTCTTGCCGGTATTTTCCAACATAAAAAGTCCGGTGCCGTAGGTATTTTTAATCACGCCCGGCTTGAAACAGCCTTGCGCGAAGGAGGCGCCCTGTTGATCCCCAATAATCCCCGCGATTGGAATCTCCGCGCCAAATAATTTTTTATCCACAACACCGACGACCGCGCTGGAGGGCAGTACTTTTGGCAAAATAGATAGGGGGACTTTAAAAATAGCGCAAAGCGCCGGATCCCAGGCTTGGGTGTGAATATTAAAAAGCAAAGTGCGCGAAGCGTTGGAAGAATCCGTCCCGTGCAAGCGACCGCCGGTTAACTTCCAAAGCACCCACGTGTCGATGGTGCCGGCCAAAAGCACGCCTTGCCTATGAAGCGTCGCGGCGCCTTTGACATTTTTTAAAATCCAACGGATTTTGGTCGCGCTAAAGTAGGCGTCCAGAAAAAGTCCCGTTTTCTGATGAATTTTAGGCTCAAGCCCTTTTTTCTTAAGCGCCTGGCAATCGGGAGCTGTACGGCGACACTGCCAGACAATGGCGTGATGCACCGGTTTTCCCGTGAGACGATTCCACAACACCACGGTTTCGCGTTGATTGGTGATGCCCAATGCGGCAATGGACGCAGCGGGAATTTTTTTAAATGTTTTGATCAACGTCCGACGGGTGCTTGCCCAAATGGCTTCGGCGTCATGCTCTACCCAACCGGGCTTCGGGTAAATCTGAGGAAATTCTTCATATTCAGAAGAAATAATATTTTGTTTTTCATCAAAAACAATCGCGCGATTGCCGGTTGTTCCCAGATCCAAAGCCAACACCAAGTGCTTTTTCACTAGTAATCAATTCCTTTTTGAGCGCCGATGCCCTTTTGGAACGGATGCTTGATCTCTTTCATTTCGGTCACAAGATCCGCGAGCTCGATAATTTCTTTCGGCGCGCCGCGTCCGGTCAAAATTAAACTCGTTTTCTTTGGCTTTTCTTTGATAATCTCGAGCACATTTTTTAAATCCACCAAATGAATCTCAAGATACCCCAAAGCGCAATTAATCTCGTCGAGCACCACCAAATCATACACCCCGGAAAAAATTTTCTCTTTGGCCAAAAGAATGGCCTTGTGCGCCGCCTCTTCGTGTTCGCGCCTGGGTTTTTTGTCACCCATAATCCCGACAAAGCCTTCTCCCAGCTGAAGAATCTCCAAATTTTTATGAATCTTCGCGCTTTCCAACTCGCCAAACACAATCGGCCAGTCGCCTTTGAAAAATTGGATCACCAACACCTTCCAGCCATGCCCCAACGCGCGAAAGACATTGCCAAACGCGGCGGAAGTTTTTCCTTTGCCGTTGCCGGTGTAGACCAGCACCAATCCGGGCTGATCCTTCATCGCGCCAAGACCGCGTACTCACGAATCAAATCGTCGATGATACGCTCATTGGCCGGAGGAAAATTAAAATTTTTAAGCTCAGTCACATCCACCCAACACACATCCTGACAATCCAGCGGTTGAGGCTCGCCGCCAACATAAGAACACAGATAAAAGTTAAGCCAAATGATTCTTTCTTTATATTCTTTTCGGATTTCGGCGAATTTTTTATCCACCCGGATGTCCACGCCCAATTCTTCCTTGGTTTCACGCACCACGCATTCCTCAAAGGTCTCTTCCGGATTTTTTTTACCGCCGGGAAATTCCCATAGCGACCCGAAAGAGTCGTTTTCATTTCTCTGGGAAATTAAAAAAGAACGGTTCTGACGAATAATCGCCACGCCGCACGGGATAGTAATCATCAAGCACGACCCTTCAATCGTTTTTCGATCAAAGACACGATTTTTTCATCAAACCCGAGATAAGGACACAGGGTAATTTTTGCTTTGGATCCTATTTTCTTTTGAGTCTGCTTTACAATCAAAGGAATGTCCTCTTCAACATGATTGCCCGTCAGCAAAAAATAGGGCAGCACTTTAATCTCATCGGCGCCTTTTTTGGCGAAGCTTTCTATCGCCTGAGGGATCGAAGGCGATGCCACCTCCAGATAAGCGCAACACACGCCAAAATAATCTGACTTTTTCTTAAGAGCGTCCGCGACACGTCGCATTGCTTTTTGAAATCCCGGACGGCGACTCCCATGCCCGACGATAATCACCGCTATTTTTTTCACACCGTCTCGCAAGAAGCGGCTGAAATCCAGCCGGAGTTGCCGTTAGTCAGAGACACATACACCCAGTCACGAGAACTGTCCAAAATCTGCGCCTCGGCGCCTTCATGAAGCGCGAACGCTTTGGTTTCCCGCAAAGAAGGGCCGTAGTACGCGATCACTTCTTTTTCAAGAATCACGGCTTTGGGATATTTGAGTTCATTCCACTGAAATCCAAATAAAACAGAAAAAGCGACAAGACTCAAAATGGATACGACGGACACAAAACGCCCTAGCCCCTTCGCCCAAGGAAAGAAAAATCCCAATAAAATTCCCGCCAAAAGAATCAAAAGAGAACCGGTAAGCGCCGTAGCCGTTTCATTCCAGGTGAAGAAATGAGCGCCTTTTGAAATCCAGGCCACGACAAGATTTGCGCTCCCCTCTTCCAGCCGGTCTTGCAAAGAATCCTTAAGAACCTTGATATTCCACAAAAGATCCGCGTCGCGGGGAGTCGCGCGAAGCGCTCGCTCATAATAAAGAAGCGCCTTCCCTTTTTTCCCGGCCTTGAGACTGGCATTGCCCAGATTGTAATACAACGCCGCGGTCGGACGAGTTTTGGCGATGTCTTCGTAAAGGGAGATCGCTTTTTTAAATTCTCCGGACTGATACTTGGTGTTGGCCTCCGAAAAGCGAGACTGCCACTCGGGTGCCGTAGCCGCGAACGCGGACACTTTTATCGTCGCCAGCACCAATGCCAGCAAAACTCCTCTAAAAATTATTTTCATTTGGGTATCGCTTTCTCGAAAAATGTAATGGCCTCATCCGCCATCCGGTAAATTTCTTTCATCTGCGCCAAATCCGCCTGCGCTTGGCCATAACGCCCGAGCGCGAGCTTGTCCAAAAGCGCGCGGATCCGGTTCAGCTGTTCCGGCGAAATGGCGTCCCCTGCTTTTTCGTCGATAATTTGAATGCTCACCGCCTGCGTCGTGATCCCAAGCTTATCCGCAAAATAACCGTAAACCGCTTTCGAAATCTCTGCGTAAAAAGCGTCGCTTTTATCTTCTTTTAGATTCTTGGCGGCTTCTTTGAGCTGACGCCGGGCAAAGCGATGCGACAATCGCGATCTAAAAAACCGCGCGTCGTCTTCCGGATTACCGCGACGAAACGCGAGTCCCCAAAATACGAAGCACAGAATCAAAAGAAGAACATTGAACGCCCAATAAAGAGGCTTTCGCGCGATATCCGATAGAATTTTTTTTCCGGGATCCGAAGCTTTGATGTAACGGATATCCTGACCCAGTATGGAAACGTCTTCTTTGTCGGAAGAAGCGATGCCCGTTGAGGGCGAGGAAAAGCTCTCGGACTCGCTTTTGGTTCCCGGCCTCACCGCGATGGTTCGTGGCGGCGCGTTGATTCCTTTGTAGGTTTTATCGTGAGAATCGAAATAAACAAATGGAATGGCCGGAATCGTAAACACACCGGCTTTCTTAGGAACCATCACGGTTTCCACAATCTTCTCCCCTTCCACTTTCAGACGTTCTTTTGAGATATTGGTGGAGGTGGAGGAATCATACACCTTGAAATCATTGAGCGCTGGGAATGCCGGCGCTTGAACGGTATTGATATTGCCTTCCCCTAAAATTCTTAATTTATACGTCACGGTATCGCCGACTTCCACGTCGCTCTTATCAATAAAACTTTCCAATCGATAATCCCCGACTGCCCCGGAGAAATTTTTCGGCTTTCCAGCTTCCGGAAGTTCTTTGACGGTTAAAGTCACTTTATCGGCGCTGATCAGCTTGGGAACAATCTGGGACATAAAGGAAGGAAAGTTGGAGCCGCGACGGCCAAAAATATTATAAGAAAAGAAGGTGTCAAAATTATCATCACTGCGCAATTCCACGGCGGTCGACAAAACACCCGGATCAATCGAAAAAATTCCGGCTTGCGTGGGGAAAATAGCGATTTTTCGAACATCGGCCACCACGTAACGGGAACCGTTGATCGTCTGTTCTGTTCTGCGTATCGTTTTATCCGGCGGAAAATCCTCAATCCAGAAACCGGTGGTCTCGGGCTCTTTATCAAAACCTTTGTAGGTCGCCGAAAGGCGCGTATACAACGTATAAGTCAGCGTCGCGGCTTCATTGACATAGACTTCATCCTTGTCAAACCACACTTTGACAAAAATATCCTGATTATCAATGCTATTGGTGGGAAGCGCGCGTTTAGGAGGCGCGTAAACCGAAGATTGTGTGACGGAATTCACCGTATTGCGCGAAGAAACGGGACCGGCGTTGGCCGGTTCATTGGTCACCACCACTTGAATCGGGGCAATTTTATACATTCGATCGCCGATCTTTATTTCAAAGGGACCGATACTCTTGGTTCCTTGTGAATTGGCGATGAGTACATAACTAAAAACACTGCGGGAAGATTGTTTGCCGTTCATAATGGTGATTTCTTGCGAATGCCCTTGCGAATAAGAACTAAAACCGTCAATGGTGCCGACATTGGGCTTATTGATCGTGCCGTCCGCATCCGAAATCGTGATATCGAGAGTCAAGCTATCGCCCATCGCCAAGCGTGACTTACTCGCCGTCATTTCGATGGACACGTCCGCCCAGGCGCGTGATGCGACGCAAACTCCCAATAAAATTAAAATTAGAAATACAAAATTTTTTGTCTTCAAATGATCCTTACCAGTCTTTTTCTTTAACAATCCTAGCCCGTCCCGGGTTCTTCCGGTTATTACTCAATTTTAAAACTTGTTGCTCCTGATTGCCAAGTGCATTTAATATCTGCTCGGCGCGAAGTTCGGCGGCGCTTTTAGGCTGAGGCTCCTGCCCACCTTTATCCTGTTCTTCCTGTTTTTGCTCTTGAGCGCCAGTGCCCTGCTCGCCCTTTTCCTCTTTCTGCTCCTTTTGTTCCTTTTGCTCTTCCTGGCCTTGGCCGCCTTGAGCCTTTTTTTGATCTTGTTGGTCTTCTTCAGGCTTTTCTTCTTTTTTATCGCTTTGCCCGTTCTCAGATTTTTGCTGTTCTTGGCCTTCTTGTTTCTGATCCTCGCCTTTATTTTCTTTTTTATCTTCTTGGCCAGACTCCGATTTCTGTTTTTGTCCCTGATCCTGCTTGTCGTCCTTGGACTCTCCTTGACCCTGCCCACCCTGATTTTGATCCTGCTTCTGGTCTTGTTGATCCTGCGGCTTATTTTGATCTTGATTCTGCTGGCTTTGATCCTTCTTTTGATCTTTTTGCTGGTTCTGATCTTTTTTCTGATCTTGATCTTGTTTTTGGTCTTGTTTTGGCTGATCCTTGGGCTTGTCTTTCTTTTTATCGTCCTTTTTATCTTGTTTTTGCTTGGTCAAAATTTCAAGATTGTACTTGGCGTCTTTGTCGTTGGGATTGAGTCGGAGCGCTTGTTTATAAAACTCCGTGGCCTTCTCCGAATCATTCTTCCGAAATAAACTATTTCCTAGATTATAAAAAGCTTTGGACTGAAGATCCACATCTTGCTTGGCCTCCGCGGCCTTTTTATAAAATTCGAGCGACTTGTCGTAGGCCTCTTCCTTATAATAGGCGTTTCCCAGATTAAAAGATACCGGCGTCGCCTTGGGATCCGATTTTAAGGCAGAGTCATAAACGGATTTGGCGCGTCCCACCTGGCCTTTCTTATAGAGCTTATTCCCTTCTTCGTTTTTGACGGCAGTGAAAAAGTTGAAACTAGAGAGAAGAAAAAAGCAAGGGATCACTAATAGGAGTTTTAGCGTAGAGCGTTTAGCGGATAGGGAATAGGGGAAATTAAATTTATTTAAAAATATTTTTTTCATTTTTTTATTTTCTATCCGCTACCCGCCATCCGCTAAACACTATTACGTGCTACTCTTTCTTTCCGACAACGCCATTTGAATCAGCAACAAAATAAACGCCGCGATCAACAAATACTGATAACTTTCCTCATATTCAATCACCAGATCTTTCTTGAATCCTTTTTGAGACATTTTCCGGATTTCGCCGGCGATCGCGTCCGCCTCCACCACGCCTTTGGAAGAACGGTAATAAACTCCCCCCGTTTCGGAGGCGATTTGACGAAGCAGAGAGTCGTTTAATTTGGAAAGCACGATTTGACCCTGACGGTTTTTCTTAAAACCCTCGCCGTATTCGCTGGGAAGCGTACTTCCATCCGGCGTGCCAATGCCGATGGTAAAAATCTTGGTGCCGGATTCTTTGGCTTTCCGCACCACTTCCAGCACATTGCCTTCCTGGTCTTCACCGTCGGTTAAAAGAATAATCGCTTTGTATTCTTTCTGAGAATCAGGAAATGCTTGATTGGCGATCTGAATGGCTTTGCCGAGAGCCGTGCCTTGCATGGAGATCAAATTGGGACCCAACGTCGATAGGAAAAGTTTGACGGCATTGCGATCGAATGTCAGCGGGCATTGAATCAGCGCATCTCCGGCAAAAGCGACCACACCCATCCGGTCTCCTTTTAAACGATCAATCAAACCGGAAAGTTCGAGTTTGGATTTTTCAAGCCGGCTGGGAGAAATATCTTTAGCGAGCATGCTCATCGAAACGTCCACCGCGATCATGATGTCGACGCCTTTTCTTTCCACCATGGTTTCCTTGGTTCGAAAATGGGGCTGACAAAGCGCCAGCACCATCAAAAGCACCGATAAAATAATGAGCGTGCGTTTAAAAAACCGCTTGGAGAAACTCAGAGAAGCCATCAATTTTTCGACAAGAATCGCTTCTCCGATTTTCTGCACACGCGCTTTGCGTCTCAGCGAAGACACCCAAAAAATCACAACCAGCGCCGGCACTGTCCAAAGCCAAAGGAAATTTAGGGGCACTCCCCACTCAATTCTCATGGCAATTTCACCCGAAGAATATTGGTCCAGACCATTTCAAATAAAAGGATCCAAAGCGCCGGCCACAAAAACCAAAAAAAGCGTTCATCATAATGCGTGTATTTCTCTACCGTGACTTCGGTTTTTTCCAAACTGTCGATTTGTTTGAATATTTCATGGAGGGAACGCGTATCTTGAGCGCGGAAATAAGCGCCGCCGGTTCTGCGGGCGATTTCTGTCAAAACTTTTTCATCAATCTGAGTTTCCACTTTGACCATCCGGGTTCCAAAACGCGGATCCGAGATGGGCAGAATCGATTCCCCTTCTCTTCCCACGCCAATCGTATAAACCCGTATCTTGTACTGCTTGGCCAAATCCGCCGCCGTCAAAGGATCGATCTCTCCGGCATTGTTTACGCCGTCCGTCAGAAGAATAATCACCTTGCTCTTGGCTTCCGAATCTTTCAAGCGATTGACGGCATTTCCCAGACCCAAGCCAATGGCCGTTCCGTCTTCAACCATCCCCAACTGAATCATATCCAGTAACGTCAAAATCGCTTTGTGATCCGTCGTGAGCGGGCATTGTGTGAAGCTCTGACCCGCGAAAATAACCAACGCCACACGATCGTCCGGGCGGCCTTCGATAAATTTAGCCGTTTCCCGCTTGGCAACCACCAAACGATTGTCGGGATTAAAATCTAAAGTCGCCATACTTCCCGAGATGTCGAGCGCGATCGCGATATCGACCACATGCTGGGTGGATTTTTCCTCACCGGTGCCGGTTTGGGGTCTGGCGATCGCCGCCGCCAAGAGAACCAGCGCCGCCAATCTCAGCAAGGCCGGAAACACCCGGTTAAATGTGATTTTTTTGGCGCCGGTCTTTTTGACGATCTTAAGACTGGAAAACTTCATCGCCGCTTCTTTGCCGATTTTTCCTCGAATAAACAGAAAGAAAAAAAGAAGCGCGGGAATAATGAGTAAAAAATAAGTAGGGTCGGCGAATCTCATTTTTTCTTCTTGGTCTCTTTTGGAATTTCCACAATCTTTGTCGAATCCACCACTTGGATCAGCTCTTTTTCGAGTGTCTCCGCGACAACGCGTGTCGGCGAAAACTTCGCAAACTTGACCAGATCCGCCTGATCCAAAACCTCTTTCATTTTTTCGGCCACGCTCTTATCGAGATCCTTTATTTTAAGCGCTTTCAAAATTTCAGAAGTGGTGAATTCCAGAGCCTCCACCGAGAAACGTCTTTCAATGTATCGCCTCAAAATATCCGAAAGCTCGCTGTAATGCTCTTTTGTTTTTCCCGCGGAGAGAAAATTTTTATCATTCAAACGCTTGAGTTCAAGGAGAACGCGCTCATGCGCGGGCTTCAGCGATTCCGGATCAAGCGGTGAACGATGGCGGCGTCTCAAAATAATTTTAACGACTAATAGCCCTGATACGAGTAGCACGATAACACCCAAAATAACGGATTTGATCATCGCTCGTCCAAAGGAGACAGGATCTTTGATCGGCCGGATATCGTCTTTGTCTTTGGGGTGATTGGCTGTGGGGATGATTTTGATTTTAACCGGATCGGAAACAACGCTGTCCATTCGTCCGGAAGTTGTTTTAAAATTTAACACGATTGGCGGTATCGTCAATTCTCCGAGATCAAATGCCGCGAGCGTCAATTTAAATACCTGAATCGCTTGGGCGTCTTTTTTAATGACTGGGAGCGCGACGATGCTTTTAAGTTCAAACGGCTCGACGCGACTCTTGGCGGAAGGCGGTGAAACAGCAAATCCTTCGGGCGTCTCCACGCGCAGTAAAAGCGTGATCTCATCCCCCATCGTCGCCTTGAGCGGAGACGCAGTGGTTTTGACCCGCACGGCGCCGTCCGCCCAAACCAACCCCGCGCCGATCAAAATAAACCCTAAAACGGACAAAAAAAGTTTACGCTTCAATGGTAACGCTTCTCCCGCGCTTTAAAGAAACGAATAAGCGGTGTCGTGTAATTAGTGCCCGGCTCAAGCTCGATACGATCGAGACCCACTGAATTAAATATCCGATCCCGCTCTTCTTTGCGCCGACCCCACTCGGTTTTAAAACGCTCTCTAAAACCTTTCCCGGTGTTGAGCGTAAAAAACTCACCTGTCTCGGCGTCTTCCAACTCCAACGGCCCGCTCATCACCGGAAATTCTTTTTCGGTCAAATCTTCGACCACCACCGCCACCACATCGTGTTTTTTGTGGGAAATTTTTAAAAGTTTTTGATAGTTTTCCGTCAGAAAATCGGAAAATAAAAACACCGTCGCGCGCTTGGTCACCACGTCGTTTAAAGCTTTGAGAGCGACATTGATGTCCGTCAGGCGATGCTTGGGACGGAAGGATAAAATTTCCTTCACCACGCGCAGAACGTGGAGCTTGCCTTTCTTCGGAGGAATAAACTTTTCCACCTGGTCGGAAAAAATAATCAGCCCCACCCGGTCATGATTTTTGACCGCGGAAAAAGCCAAGAGCGCGCAGATTTCAGCGATCAGCTCGGATTTGGTCTTGCCTTTGGTGCCGTATTGGCCGGAGGAACTGGCATCCACCAAAAACATGACGGTGAGCTCACGCTCTTCGACAAATTTTTTGGTGTAGGGGTGCCCCATGCGCGCGGTGACATTCCAGTCAATGTCCCGGATATCATCGCCGGGATCGTATTCGCGCACCTCGTCAAATTCCATCCCGCGGCCTTTGAATACACTGTGGTATTCACCGGCAAAAACGGTATTGACCAGCCGCGAAGTGCTGATCTCGATAAAACGGATTTTTTTAAGGATTTCCTTGGGGATCATTTTAGTTCAATGACAAATGAAAAAATTCAAATGACAAAATTCCTTCATTTGTCATTTGTGCTTTGTCATTTGTCATTCCTCTATGGAACTTCAACCTCGTCGAACACTCGCTTGACGATCGCTTCGGACGTAAGTTCCTCAGCCTCCGCTTCATAGGTCGGAATCACGCGATGTCTCAGCACATCCAACCCGATCGCTTTCACGTCATCGGGCACCACATAACCCCGCCCGCGCAAAAACGCGTAAGCGCGCGAAGCGATATTCAAATAAATCGTCGCGCGAGGACTGGCGCCATACATGATGAGACCTTTTAAGTTTTTAAGCTTGTACGCTTCGGGTTCGCGCGTCGCGCAGACAATGTTCACGATGTAATTTTTGATTTTATCATCGATATACACTTGCTTGACGACTTCCCGGGCTCGCAAAAGATCGTCCGGACTAATCACCGCGTGAATCGTCGCGGGCTTGTTCCCGGCCATACGCTCCATGATCTCAATTTCTTCACTGCGCTTGGGATAAGTGATTCTAAGTTTGAGCATAAAACGATCCACCTGTGCTTCCGGTAGAGGATAGGTGCCTTCCTGCTCAATCGGGTTTTGTGTCGCCATCACCATAAAGGGATCCGAGAGCGGATATGTCACGCCACCCAAGGTGATCTGGCGTTCCTGCATCGCTTCCAAAAGCGCCGCCTGGACTTTGGCAGGCGCGCGATTGATTTCGTCGGCAAGAATAATATTGGAAAAAAGAGGTCCTTTCTTTGTCGAAAATTCACCGGTTTTGGGATTGTAAATCAATGTTCCCAAAAGATCCGCCGGCAAAAGATCCGGCGTGAACTGGATGCGCTGAAATTGCGTGTTGATCGCCTGCGCCAATGTTTTGATCGACAAGGTTTTCGCCAGACCCGGCACCCCTTCCAACAGCACATGCCCATCCGCCAAAAGACACAAAAGTAATCGCTCGATCAGATACGACTGCCCGACAATGACTTTTCCGATTTCCGCTTGTAACGCGCGTATCGACGCGCTTTCTTTTTCCACCCGTTCCGTCACTTGCTTGATATCCGCACTGCTCATCGAAGCCTCCTTAATTATAATTATTGCAAGACATGAAACGATTTTTGACCAAAAATAAAGTCATTCACATAAATTCTAAATTCGTATTCCCCCGCGTGTTCAAAACGAACCGATAAAAGATTAAAGACTAACTCACAGTCCCGTGAAAAATCGGAGACCTTAAAATTTTTAATCACGGCCTTGTTCAATGTTTTTCCTTCGGAAACGTCGAATAATTCCAGAGAAAAATCAAAAACTCCCTCGATTTCCCTGAACTGGACATAAATGCTCATCGAGGCGTGTGTGGTAGGAAATTGAACGGCTTTGATGCGGTCGAAAAGCCCGATCAGCGTTCTTTTGCGCGTGCCTTCTTCCACGATCGTCGTGTCACAAAGAAGCATGGCTTTTAAAATCGGCTTGAGTTGCATCAGCTCACCGTCACATCGTCTGAAAGTTCGTTGGTGTCATAGCCGGTTGAAGGAAAAAATTGTTTGAGCTTTTCCCCAACCTCCGAAACCCCGGCGACGATTCCTTCCGGGAATTGACCCTGTGAAAAATATCCGATTATTTTATCACGTGTGCCCGTCCAAAACGAGTCCCCCACGCGTTCGTGTATCCCCCGGTCTCCCACGATCGCCAACTCTCTTTTTTTCCATGAAATGAATATCAGCACGCCATTTCGCTCTTGTGTGCGATGCATTCCTAGCTGGTGAAAGGTCTTTTTAGCGTCTTCCAGAATATCTTTGGGCGCGCAGCGCGTCACATGCACGCGAATTTCTCCGCGAGTCTGTTTTTCGGCTTGACGGATCGCTTCTACGATCTTTTCTTTTGCCTTTTTATCCAAGCAATTTTTGATTACCATCGGCCGCTCGAGCCTCCACCGCCAAAACCCCCGCCGCCGCCTGAAAACCCTCCACTCCCAAAACCGCCACCGCCCCAAGAGCCGCCTCCCCATCCTCCTCCGCCAAAACCGCCTGGACGACCGGAGAAAGTCTGAGACGCCGAAAAAAGAGAGCGCAGCACCACCAACGCGATAATCACCGGAATCGCGATCACAGCGCCCTTAAGCAGTCCAAAAATAGAGATCGCCAGAAGCGCAACGCCTCCGTAGCAAAGAAGCGGGATAAGCAGATAGAGTATTAAAAGAAAAAAGAATTGAACTTTGTATTTTTCAAGCGGATCTTCGGGGGTGACAGCGGCGTCCGCGTGATATTCCCCGCGTGTCACTGCTAAAATAGCATTCACCCCATCCGAAACACCTTTGTCAAAATCACCCGCCCGAAACGCGGGAACCATTTGATTGCGAATGATTTGAGACGAAAGCGCGTCGGTCAAAACCCCTTCGAGTCCATACCCCACTTCAATGCGCACCGCCCGGTCATTTTTAAAAATAAGGAGAATAACGCCATTGTCTTTATTTTTGTTGCCGATTTTCCACTGTTCGGCCAGACGAATGGAAAAATCTTCGAGCGATCCGCCTTCCAGGCTTTCAAATATCGCGACTACGACTTGAGTGGACGTTGTTTTTTCAAAATCTTCGAGGGTAGTTTCGAGCAAATTGCGGGTCTGGAGACTCAACAGCCCTGCGTAGTCATTGACATGGCTTTGGGGTTTTTCGGGAATGGGTAGAGCAAAAACCGGGGACGTTAGGAGAAGAAATCCTAAAAGAAATAAGGCCGGCGCTCTTGAATTAAATTTTAATTTAAACATCGCACTTTAAACTAAAATTTGACAGTCGGTGCCTTCGCCGCTCCTTCGTCCGCTTTGAAGTATTCTTTGGCCTTAAACCCGAACATTCCGCCGATCAGATTGGTCGGAAATTGACGCAGTTGGGTATTAAAAATCTGCGCCGCTTCGTTGAAACGTCCGCGTTCCACCGAGATGCGGTTTTCCGTGCCTTCCAGCTGGGATTGGAGCGCCAAGAAATTTTCATTGGCCTTGAGTTCCGGGTATTTTTCCACCACCACCATCAAACGGCTGAGCGCCGAGCTCAAAGCGCCTTGAGAGGCTTGAAACTGAGCGAATTTCTGCGGGTCGCTGATCACGTCCGGAGAAATAGAGCCGGCGGCTTGAGAGCGAGCCTGAGTGACCGCGATAAAAGTGTCTTTTTCATGCGCGGCATAACCCTTCACGGTTTCCACAAGATTGGGGATCAAGTCGAGTCTGCGTTGATACACATTTTCCACCTGCGACCAGGCCTGTTTGACTTGTTCTTCCGCTCGCACCAGCCCGTTGTACGCGCCTGATAAAAACGATGCGATGGCTAAAATAACTCCGACAATGACTAACAGCACGATCAAACTTTTTTTCATGGTCTTAAGACCTCCTTCTTACATCTTAGTTAAAGCTTCTTCAATAAATGGCAAAATCGCCTGCGCTTCTTCTTTGGTCAAACGACCAAGCTTCGCGAAACGCGGCTCGCCTTCCGCGTTCATATTTTCCCTGGAAATCTGTAGTTTCTTCACGCCCTTATTGTAAGAAAAAATGCTGACACTGATTTTGGTGTCTTCGGCGTCCCAACTTTTAGAGAAAAGTTTTTCATCTAGACTCGCGTCGTAAGGCATGCGCCCCTCCCTGGTTACGTTCTTTTAAGCTTCCGACCAATATACACCGTTTGGCCATTTAATCAAGAATCGTCGCGAAGGAGAACATACGCCCGGCGGCGTCTTTTTCCTTGCGGAAAGAATACAGCGAACTGCCCTGATCCACCGTGCAAAAACCGCCTCCGGCCATGTTGAGTTCCAGGGCTCCAGCCTCGATCAAACGGCGTTTATTTTCCAAAAATAAATCAAAATAATACTTCCCATTTTTCTCGGTGACCTCACGGAAAGAATCTTTGAACTCTTTCCCCACCTCATAATGATCTTTTCCGATCGAAGGGCCAAACGCGATTTTAACATCGCTGGGAGCCGCTCCTGACTTCTCGCAAATAAGCTTGAGCGCTTTCACTCCGATATCTTCTTTGGTGCCCCGCCATCCCGCGTGCACGATCCCAATCCAGCCTTTGGTGTAGAAAAATACAGACAAGCAATCGGCGGTCATAATAAGGAGTGAAAGTCCGCGAATATTCGTGATCACGCCGTCCGCGTCATCAAAATGATAAAAACCATGGCGGCTAAAACTTTCCGGATCGTCCAAAACGATGACGCGGCCGCCATGCACCTGACTTAAAAAAACAAAGCGGTGCGAAGACGCTCCAAACGCTTTTAAAAACCGTGTCTGACACGCGGGATCCGAAAGGTCTTTTGTTTTTTTTAAAAAAACCGGAAAACGCCTCGTGGTGAAACCCGCGTCTACTTTGAAAATTTTCCACTCTTCCAGATGAATTATTCTTGGCTTTAGAAACCGGAGAGAAATTTTCCGGGTGAGCCATAAGGTGTAAACCGGAGCGATCATGGAAAGGCCTAAAAATATCAATGCCCAGCCCGGAAGCACGGGCAAAATGATTCCCGCCACACCGACCACAATGCAGAAAATCCCGGCCACCCAAAGAAAAAATTTTTTCATGCGACAGCCTGCGTGTCCACGGAAGAAAAAGGAAGATCCAGCACCGGGAAAGTTTTAGCCTCTTTCCAATCAAAATGCCACCACTCCGTTGAGATTCCGTGAAAGCCTTCTTTCTCCATCGCTGTTTGAAGTGTTTGGCGATTGCGGCGCTCCTCATCCGTGCCGCCGGTATAATCGCGATGAGCGCGCTCGGTAAATTCGTCATAGGCGGATGGCATCGGGAGCTCCCGGCCGGAAGCGTCCACCAGAGTCAGATCCACCGCGGCGCCGCGATTGTGATTGGAGCCCTTGGCGGGATTGGCGACATAACCTTCTACGGGAAATTGCGCCCACATTTTTTTCTGTACGGACAAAGGACGGTAGGCATCAAAAATCTTGAGCGCCAACCCTTCTTTATTGAGAGCTGTTTGAACGCGCGACAAAGCTTCGGCGGGCTCTTTTCTTAAAAGACAGCGCGCTTCCGGGTACAAAATTTCTTTCATAAAATTATCGCTCGTCGCGTAACGGACATCGATACGAATACCTGGAATTACTTTTTGAAGATCGATCAAGGGATTGTCTTCCGCAAATAAAAGTGGGATTTGAAAAGCTAGAAAGAAAAATAGAGCTAAAATCTTACGTAAATGCATATAAATCTCAGCAGATAGCGTTTAGCGTAGAGCGGATAGAAAAACCAATGCACCTTTCCTATCCACTATACGCTATCCGCCAAACGCTATTATTTCCCTGACGCTTTACGTGCTTTGTATTCTTCGCTTCTCTTGGTAAAAAACTGGCCGATAGGGCTGTTTTTAATTCCAGAGCCAACGGAACAAAGAAAATTTCCTTGCTTGCCTTCTTCCGCCATTGCCATGCCGGATGCCATCAAAGTCATCACGAACGCGGCCATCAATACCCATGCGCCTTTCTTCATCGACTTTCTCCTTGTTATTTACTTGCGACCTGACCCTTGCGGGCGTTATAGGCTTCTTCTTTTTGTTTTAAAAACGGCGCTGGATTCAAACTTTTAACAAATGTGGACAGATTCGATCCGGTATGCGAAAGGCCGGAACGTTCCCCTTCTTTTTTCCAAAACTCTGAAACCGCGGAAGCGGTGGCCGGAGAAGTTGCCTTTTGTTCGCGTTTTTGTTTTTTATAGGCTTTGATCGCTTCATACTCCGGCGTGCCGGGCTGAGCGGCTAAAACAACGCCGGCTCCTTGAAACAAAAATAAAACAAATACAAATCCGCTGATCCACTTTTTCATCGCTTCTCCTTTATTTAAAAAATTCGCGAGCCTGTTGCTTTCCTGTGATTTCTTTATAATCTTCATAATCAATAAAAGTCAGATCAGGCCGCCGCTCTTTGATGCGTTTGACCGTCGCTCCACGATTTAAGTCCAGTTTACCAGCCAAGCGGGACGTTATAAATCGAAAAGTGACTCCGCACTTGGGACAGCTCTTCGCCTGAGCATACGCGATACCCAGCTCCCGGCATGCCGCGCAGTCCGCGGTGACATCCCCAACAATTAAAAGGTTCTTGGTAATCTCATGAATATCGCAGGCTTGCCAGATGCGAATGTAAAAACTCATTTAAAACAAACTCGTCGGAAACGAATTTTCTTCCTTCTTCGATGCTTTCACTTCCTTAATCGCGCCCGACCAATTGATCGGCACTTCATGCGTTTGATAATCGCGATTGGAGATAAAAGAAATTTTTCCGTGCTTCAAGCCGTATTCGTACACATCTTTGGTGATACGCACGTCATCGATGCAATATTTTTTCAATTCGTCAATTTTCCCGTCTTTAAAAAGCTGAAGCGCGTCCCAACCACTGCCGGATTTGGAGGTGTTGAGCGTAGCCTGGGCGATGCTTTGGAGGCTAATACGATGGCCGCGCACTTTTTCGAACTCCACCAAAAGATCCAGCACCGGCAGATTTTTAACCGGTGTCATGAGATACGGCGCGATCACTTCCATGTCAAAATCACGAATGTTAAATCCGACGATGAGATCCGCCTGCTTTAAAATTTCTTCGAGTTTAAAAATTTCTTTTTCTTCGAATGCCAAATACGAATTGGTTTTGGAGTCGTAAATACAAGCGACGGAGATTTTGAGCAGATGAAGCTTCTTACGATCCACCTCGTGGAAGCCTTTTTGTGTTTCAATGTCGAGAACGATGTATCTTTCCGGCATTCGATTTATCCTGTGACCGCACCGAAGGCGGCGGATGAAACCAACTTCGAATATTTCGCGAGCACGCCCTTGGTAATTTTGGATTTGAATGGTTTTGATTTTTTGAGACGCGCTTTGATTTCTTTATCGCTGAGCTCCACATTCAATTTCATTTTGATCGCATCGATAACAATGATATCACCGTTTTTAAGCGCGGCAATGGTTCCTCCGACAGCCGCCTCCGGCGCCACATGACCCACCACAAAGCCGTGCGAACCGCCTGAAAAACGTCCGTCGGTGATAAGCGCCACGGAGTCCCCAAGACCCACACCAATCAAAGCGCTGGTCGGAGACAACATTTCGCGCATGCCGGGGCCGCCCTTGGGACCTTCGTAACGAATCACGATCACGTCATTAGGCTTGATCTTGTTTCCTAAGATGCCGTCGAGCGCTTCTTCTTCTGAATTATAAATTTTCGCGGGACCACGATGATAAAAGCTCTTGAGGCCACCGATTTTAGCGACCGCGCCCTCTTTGGCGAGATTGCCTTTTAAAACCACCATTGGCGCTGTCGGGTAAAAGGGTCTCGAAAGCGGCCGCACCATGTCTTCGTCGGAAACAGCCTTCACATTTTTTAAATTTTCAGCCACTGTCTTGCCGGTCACCGTCAAGCAGGAGCCGTCCAAGAGCTTTGCGTCGAGAAGTAATTTCATGACGGCCGGAATGCCGCCCACGCGATTCAAATCACTCATCACGTATTTGCCGCTCGGCTTCAAATTAGCCAGATGTGGGATCTTTTTTCCGATGCGATTAAAATCATCGAGCGTCAACTTGACGCCCATTTCATTGGCAATCGCCATAAAATGCAAAACAAGGTTGGTCGAACCGCCGAGCGCCATGGCAAGTGTGATCGCGTTTTCGATAGAGCGTTTGGTGATGATGTCCGAAGGACGAATATTTTTTTTGATAAGCTCAATCACCGCTTCGCCGGCCTTGGCCGTGTCTTGGCGCTTTTCTTCGCTTTCGGCGTCGCGTGACGAGCTATAAGGCAAGCTCATCCCTAGCGCTTCGATTGCCGAAGCCATGGTGTTGGCCGTGTACATGCCGCCGCAAGAACCCGCGCCGGGACAAGCGTTGCATTCCACGCCTTTAAATTTTTCGCGGTCGATTTTACCGGTACGATGCTGACCCACCGCCTCAAAAATGCTGACGATATCGATGTCTTTTCCATCATATTTTCCG
>JAHFFN010000071.1 GCA_023247915.1 Candidatus Omnitrophota bacterium | reverse complement strand
CTTTTTCGCGTTTTCCATGTTCGGGATCGTCTTAGCCAACAATTTTCTGATGTTGTTTGTGTTTTGGGAATTGGTCGCGGTCAGCTCTTATCTTTTGATCGGATTTTGGTTTGAAAAACCTTCCGCGGCGGACGCCGGCAACAAAGCATTTATCGTCAATCGCGTGGCGGACTTTGGGTTGGTGCTCGGTATTTTTTATGTGTGGATGCTTTCAGGAGCCGGTGGCGCCGAAAGAACCTTTAATTTTGTAACGCTTTCTTCCACGATTCCCCAGTTATTCTCCTCGGGAATTTTGACTTCCGGCGTTTTGGTGATTGCCGCGCTTTTAGTATTCTGCGGCGCGGTCGGCAAATCCGCCCAATTTCCTTTGTATATCTGGCTCCCGGACGCGATGGAAGGTCCGACGCCGGTCAGCGCGTTGATTCACGCGGCCACCATGGTCGCGGCGGGCGTGTATCTGATGAGCCGCACTTTCTTTTTGGTTTCCGGAGTGGAGTCTGCACTACATGTAATCGCCGTGATTGGCGCTATCACTGCGACGCTGGCCGCGATGTTAGCCGTGGTACAAAATGACATTAAAAAAATTCTCGCGTATTCGACCATCAGTCAGCTTGGTTACATGGTGATGGCGTTGGGTCTGGGCAGTTCCACAGTTGCGATGTATCACCTGACCACACACGCTTTTTTTAAGGCGCTTTTGTTCTTGGGCGCGGGCGCTATGATTCACGCGCTTCACACGCAAGACATCTGGGAAATGGGTGGGCTCTTAAAAGAAATGCCGGTCACAGCCACGACTTTTCTGATCGGCACTCTCGCGCTTTGCGGCATTCCTCCGCTCTCCGGGTTTTTCTCCAAAGATGAAATTCTCACGTTGGCTTTTGAACAAAATAAATTTCTCTATGTCGCGGCGCTTTTTACGGCATTTTTGACCGCGTTTTATATGAGCCGCGCGATTTGGATCGCGGTGCTCGGACCTAAAAAAGCCAATAAACACGCACACGGCCATGGTCACGCGCATGACGCGCCGCTTCTCATGAAAGCACCTCTCTTGGTCTTGGCGGTGCTCTCGGTGATCACAGGCTTTATCGGCATTCCCGAATTTATCCTTGGCGAACACAGTCACGGCATGCACTTAAATTGGACTGTCGCGATCACCTCTTCGTGTGTGGCGCTAGCGGGCATTTTGGCGGGCACCTTCCTTTATAAGCAGGGCAAAATCAAAGCGGATCCACTCGTAGACGCGCTCGGAGGATTTTACGGCTTCTTGGTCAATAAATATTATCTTGATGATTTCTTTTCCGGCATTGCTTCCTTTTTTCAAAATATTTTCGCGAAATTTCTCTTTTGGTTTGACGTACAAATCATCATCGAACGCGGGGTGAACGGCGTTGCCGGCGTCACTCGCGGCTTTGGATCTTTTCTGCGCCGCGCGCAAACGGGTAGCGTGCGCAATTACGCGATGGTGTTTGGTTTTGGTGTCTCGATTCTTGTATTTTTCTTTCTGATGAAAGGTTAATGCCTAACATGCCTCACTTTGGACTTATTTCATGGACGCTTTGGATGCCCGCGATTGGCGGCATTTTGCTTTTATTTGTCCCTAAAGACAAAATTGGCATTTTAAAAACCATTGCCGTAGCCGCCTCGGCATTATCCTTACTATTCGCTTCCACGGCGTTCTTTTTGTACAACCGGACAACCGGCGGTTTTCAATTTGTAGACAAAGTGGACTGGATTCCCTCTCTGGGAATCTCTTATCACGTGGGTGTGGATGGCATTAATCTCGTTCTGCTTTTTATGACCGCGATTTTGGCGTTTTGCGGCGTGATTGTTTCTCTAAAGGTCAAAGATCGCCTCAAAGAATATTTGATTTTCTATCTTTTCTTGATTTTTGGATGCTTCGGCGTTTTGAGTGCGCTCAATATTTTCTTTATCTATTTCTTTTATGAAACCGCTGTCGTGCCGGTATTTCCTCTGATCGGCGTGTGGGGATCGGGCAACAAAGAATACGCGACGATGAAGCTGACGCTTTATTTGACCGGCGGCGCGGTATTAACGCTTGTCGCGCTCATCTCGCTTTATTTTGCGACAGGGCTTCATACCTTTGATTTGACGGTGATTCAAGAAGCTTTAAAAACCAACCCGCTCCCCTTTTCGTTTCAGCGCTGGGCTTTTCCTTTAATCATGGTCGGCTTTGGCGTCATCTTAACTTTGTGGCCTTTTCATACGTGGTCTCCCATGGGTTATGCGGCGGCACCTACTTCGGTCAGCATGCTGCACGCGGGTGTTCTTAAAAAATTAGGCGCTTACGCGATTATTCGTTTGGGGATCGGTTTGATGCCTCAAGGCGCAATGCTGTGGATGCCTTGGGTCGCGTGGTTATCCATCATGAATATCGTTTATTGCGGTTTTGTGGCGTTTCGCCAAAAAGATTTGAAATATATTTTGGGTTATTCCAGCTGCAGCCACATGGGTTATATTTTGTTGGGGTTGGCCTGTTTGACGCCCAACGCGCTCAATGGCGTGGTCTTTTTCATGTTCGCGCATGGCATCATGGCGGCTCTCGGCTTCGCGCTCGTCGGTTTTATTTATGAGCAGACGCACACGCGTATGATCGAGGATTGGGGCGGCTTCGGAAAAAAAATGCCGTTTATCGCCACTCTTTTTGTGATGATGTCGATGGCTTCCGCGGGACTTCCGGGCTTTGCTAATTTTATTGGCGAAATGATGATTCTTTTAGGCGCATGGGATGTGCATCGCATCCCGGCTATTTTTGCCGTCGCGGGGTTGGTCATCACCGCGACTTACATGCTTAAAACCGTGCGCGGCGTGGTGCAAGGGCCGATGAATCCTCGTTGGAATTCGCTTCAAGACGCCAAAGGCGCCGGAAAACTTCCGTATCTGGCGCTGGTCTCTCTTTTAATTCTCGTCGGCTTCTTGCCCTCACTTCTTTTACCGACCATTTCTTCCGGAACCGCGCCCATCTTGGCGGCTATCGAAAAAGCGAAGCTTGAGGCTTCGGTGAATGGAGCGCCTCATGTTTAATAACATTCACTTCATGACTTTTTCCACTGAGATCGGTTTGGTAGCTCTGGCTTTAGGATGCTTGATCGCCGATTTATTTATGCCTTCTGAAGAAAAACGAGGCAATGTGCTGGCGGTGGTCGCGATGGCAGGACTTTCCCTGCTTTTGGTGAATCTATTTTTCCAATGGGGACAATTTGGCGCGGCATTCAAACAAACTTTTGTTCAAGACGGCGTTTCTTACTTTTTTAAGACGTTTTTTCTTCTGGCTGGGATCTTTGTTCTTTTTATGGCGCGGGAATATCAGGCGAAGCTTGAGCGCGGGCGCGGCGAATTTATCCTTCTTATTCTATTTAGCATTGTGGGCGCCGTGTTTCTGGTGTCCGCCAATGATTTCCTCGTATTTTTTGTGGCGCTGGAAACGCTCACCATTTCTTCGTACATCATGACCGCTTATTTAAGAAATAAATCAGCTTCTATTGAAGCGGGCGCCAAATACCTGGTGCTGGGCGCTCTTTCTACCGGCTTATTTCTTTACGGTTTGAGTTTTGTGTATGGCTCGACCGGCAGCACCTCTTACGCGCAGATTCAGGAAAAACTTTTGATTTTGGGCAGTGTGCCCAAGGCATTTATTTTTGGATCGCTTTTGATTGTCTCATCGCTGGCGTTTAAAATCGCGGCGGTGCCCTTTCAGCTATGGGCTCCGGATGTGTATGAAGGCGCGCCAACACCTGTGACGGCGCATTTGGCGATTATCTCTAAGGCAGCCGGCTTTGCGGCCTTAATTCGCCTGGTTTTAACGGTATTTGCGCCTATCCACGGCATTCTCACCACCCTATTCGCGGCACTGGCTGCCGTCACCATTATTTACGGAAATCTCGGCGCCATTCCCCAGACGAATATTAAGAGACTCTTGGGTTATTCCAGCATCGGACATGCGGGCTATCTTTTGATAGGACTGGCGGCCTTTCAGCAAACAGGCAATGAAGCGATTCTCTTTTATCTTTTGAGCTATCTTTTTACGACTGCCGGCGCGTTCTTGGTGTTGGTGGCGATCTCAAGCCATGTGAAATCGGACGAGATCAGCGAGCTAGCTGGACTTTCCAAAAAATCCCCTCTTTTGGCGGCGGGAATGATGCTGTCTTTGTTTTCTCTGGCCGGAGTGCCGCCCCTCTCGGGATTCTTCGCCAAATTCTACATTCTTTGGAGCGGTGTTAAATCAGGCCTTCTGTGGCTGGTCGTCATCGGCGCCATCAATGTCGTGACTTCTCTCTACTACTACTTAAAAGTCGTGAAAGCCATGTACATCGACAAACCCTTAACCGAAACCGCCCCCTACAAACTTTCCCCAGCCCAAAAATTCTTCCAATATGCCTCGATACTCGGCATGCTCACTCTTGGGATTTTCCCAGGGCCTTTCGTGGCCTTTATTAAATTATTATTCTAAATAATACCTCGATTCATTTCTAACAAACCAACGGTTAAGGGTAGCGCAAACTTCAGTTTGCGTAATTCAGATTGAATTCAAAATACCCAAAAGGTTTGAGAGGTCGAGAAGGAGATCCCTCAGAAAAATGGTGGTCAGGTTTAAACCTGACCACCATTTTTCTAGCGTCTACCTTATGATTTGACCTAAGGTCGGTTTGAGTTGTGTGCAATCAACATGATTTGGCAGGTTGAAACCTGCACTACAGTCGGGACGTAGGTTTGTTAGCGTTGAGTCGGAATGGTATAAATGGTGCGGATAGGATACGGGATAACAATGCCCTCTTTGCGGTAACGCTGGTGGAGGGTTTTGATGAATTCGTGTTTTAGGAGATTGACGTCGGAAAATTCTTTGGCGCGGAGGGTGGCGGTTAAATTGATGCTAGAGTCGGCGAAAGTGTGAAAGCGAACCACCGGCTCAAAGCCGGCGACTCCGCCGGGAACCGATTTTAAAATCTGCCGCGCAACTTCCAGAGTGATGCGCTCCACCTGCGGCAAATCACTGTCATAATGCACGCCGACTTCGATGGGCACCGCTAACTCCTGCTCTTCCGAGTGAAAATTGGTAATCACACTGCCCATGAGCTTGGCATTGGAAATAATAATGATATTGTTTTGGGCGGTGCGGATGCGTGTGCTGCGCCAGCCAATATCGATCACATAGCCTTCGCCGCCCGTTTCAAGCCGGACAAAATCACCGATCCCGATAGGCCGGTCGACGGACACATAAAAACCGGCAAAAAGATTGGAGAGCGTGTCTTGAAGCGCGAGCGCTACGGCCAGCGAGCCAATGCCCAACGAAGCCAAAATCGGCGTGATGGACACCCCGATCTGATCCAAAAACACGAGCACGCCAATCCCGATAATAAACCCGCGAATCACCCCACGGATCAAGCCGCTGGAGTTTCTGGCAAAAATTCCTTTAGGATAAACGCCGGTCAGGCCGCGAATAAATTTATCCAAAAACATCACCACGGCAATAATAATGCAGCCCTGAAGACCCATCTTCGCGAAATGATCCACACGGGTCGACATGGGAAGCAAATCTTCTAAAATCACAAGTCCCGAGGCAATAATCAGGAAATTTAAAGGAAAGGAAATGGCGGAAACTAGCGCGTCGTCCCATTTATAACTGGTTTTAGCCGCCCAACGCTCCAGGCGGTAAATCAGAAGACGCTTGGCTAGCCAAAGGATAAGAACCCAAGCGACAAAAATAAAGGGCGTGTAAAGAAATGAAGGGACTTTTGCTAAAAGCAGTTCGAGATTGTGCATGGATCTATTATACCAAATAATACCTTTTCCATTCCTTGCTTCTTAGAATATGC
>JAHFFN010000070.1 GCA_023247915.1 Candidatus Omnitrophota bacterium | reverse complement strand
CCTTTGTTTATATTCCTAAAGGCGTGAAGTGTCCGATGGAGCTTTCGAGTTATTTCCGTATCAACACGGAGGGATCAGGGCAGTTTGAACGCACCCTCATTATCTGTGAAGAAGACGCGCATGTGAGCTATCTTGAAGGCTGCACCGCACCTAAATTTGATACTAATCAGCTTCATGCGGCTGTTGTGGAACTTGTGACTTTGGACAATGCCGAGATCAAGTACTCCACCGTGCAAAACTGGTACGCCGGCGATCCCAAGACCGGCAAGGGCGGGATTTATAATTTTGTGACCAAGCGCGGAAAATGTCAGGGGAAAAATTCTAAGATTTCTTGGACTCAGGTGGAGACCGGCTCGGCGATTACTTGGAAATATCCCAGCTGTGTGTTGATTGGTGACAATTCGGTGGGGGAATTTTATTCCGTGGCGCTCACCAATCATTTCCAACAAGCCGACACGGGTACGAAAATGATTCATATCGGCAAAAACACCAAGAGCACCATTATTTCCAAGGGCATTTCTGCCGGGCGCTCCAATAATAATTATCGCGGACTCGTCGACATCAAAAAAGGCGCGACAAACTCTCGCAATTTCACACAGTGCGACTCGCTTTTGATCGGCTCTCAGTGCGGCGCCAATACGTTTCCCACGATTCATGTGGCCAACCCCAGCTCCAAAGTCGAGCACGAGGCGTCGACTTCGAAAATTAGCGACGATCAACTTTTTTATTTCCGTCAACGCGGCATTAAGACCGAAGACGCGATGAGCGCGATTATCAATGGATTTTGTAAGGATGTGTTTCGCGAGCTCCCTGGGGAATTCGCCGTGGAAGCGACGCAATTATTGGGGCTGAAATTAGAAGGGAGTGTGGGTTAAATGTTAACGATTAAAAATTTGCATGCGGGAATTGACGGAAAAGAGATTTTGAAAGGGTTTGACCTGGAGGTCAAGGCAGGGCAAGTGCATGCCATCATGGGACCCAACGGTTCGGGCAAGAGCACGCTCGCCAAGGTCTTAGCAGGGGATCCACATTACGACATCACGGCGGGCGAGATTTTATTTAAAGGAACAAATATCGCGACTCTTGATCCCGAAGAGCGCGCGCTACGCGGTATCTTTTTGGCGTTTCAATACCCGGTCGAGATTCCGGGCGTGAACAACGCGAGCTTTTTGCGGATGGCCTACAATTCCAAACAGAAGTTTTTGAAAAAGGCCGAACTCGATCCGCTCGAGTTTGACGAGATCTTGAAAGAAAAAATGAAAGTGGTTGAAATGAAGGCGGACTTCGCCAATCGCTCAGTCAATCACGGATTTTCCGGCGGCGAAAAAAAGCGCAATGAAATCGTGCAGATGGCGGTGCTGGATCCGGCGCTGGCGGTTCTCGATGAGACGGATTCGGGTCTTGATATCGACGCCCTGCGCATCGTAGCGGGCGGCGTGAATAAACTGCGCACGAAAGACAACGCGATTATTTTGATCACGCATTATCAGCGGCTCCTGGATTACATTCAACCCGATTTTGTTCATATTTTGGCCAATGGAAAAATTGTCCGCTCCGGTGACAAGTCGCTCGCGCTCGAGCTTGAGAAAAAGGGCTATGATTTGATTGCCAGCGCCATGCCTGCCGCCTGCGAGAAAATGGGGAAGTAAGATGTCTACGCATGTTTCGGGTCAACCGATTCATATTTCAAAAAACACACATTTGGCGGAGCCGATTCAGGTGATTTTAAATTCCTCGGCGCCGCTTCAGGTGACACTCGACGAGCATGCCCAAGCCACGCTTGTTTTAAATGATTCGACTCACGCCAACAGCGCTCAAGATCTTCACAATTTGATTGAAGTCACACTCGGCGAAGGCGCGGATCTGGATTTTCTTTTGATTCAGCGCGGCGAGACGGTGAAGCGCTCCGTGACGAGCCGTTTTGCGCTCGGAAGAAGCAGTCGCTTGCGCGCGCTGTCTTTTATTCAGGACGGCACGTTAACTAAAAATGAGATTCACGTCGATTTTAAAGGCGAAGGCGCTGAGGCTTCACTCAAAGGACTCTCGGTGCTCGAAGGTGTGTCGGAAGCGTATCACAAGGTGACGGCCAATCATGCGGCGGCTCATTGCCAGAGTGTTCAATTTTATAAGAGCATTGTCGGGGATCGTGCCAAGTCCGGCTTTGAAAGTCTTGTGTGGGTGCATCCGGGCGCGCAAAAGTCCGATTCTCGCCAGCTTTCTAGAAATCTTTTGTTGTCGGACTTTGCCACCGCGACCGCTCAGCCGGATCTTAAGATTTTGGCGGATGATGTGTCTTGCGCGCATGGCGCGACGGTGGGTCAGCTGGATAAAGACGAACTTTTTTATTTGCAGAGCCGCGGACTTTCCAAAGATGTGGCGCGATTTGTGTTGACTTACGGTTTTGCCGAGGAAATTTTGGAAGATATTCGTGACACCGGGCTCAAAAATACATTGGAAGCGCTGGTTCGCGCGGAGCTGGCCAGTTTGCTGAAAGTAGAGATTTAATATGACAACGAGTCTCGCGCCGTTTCCGGTTGAAAAAATCAGAAAAGAATTTCCGATCCTGACGCAGAAGATGAATGATCAGGCGTTTGTCTATTTGGACAATGCCGCGACCTCTCAAAAGCCGCTGGCGGTGATTGAGCGCCTCTCTAAATTTTATCGCAATGAAAATGCCAACATTCACCGCGGCGTTTACACCTTCTCACAAAATTCCACGCGCGAATGCGAAGAAGCGCGCGAAAAAATCCAACATTTTTTAAATGCCAAGGAATCCGCGGAAATTATCTTTGTGCGCGGGGCGACCGAGGCGATCAATCTTGTCGCGGCGACCTTTGGCCGCAAGTTTTTAAAAAAAGACGATGAGATACTTATTTCCGAGATCGAGCATCACGCCAATATTGTGCCGTGGCAACAACTCGCCGAAGAAAAGGGGCTCAAGCTTCGCGTCATTCCTGTGAAGGACAATGGAGAGCTGGATCTGGAGGCCTACGAAAAAATGCTCGGGCCTCGCACGTATCTAGTCGCGATCACTCAAGTTTCTAATTCGCTCGGGACGATTAATCCCGTGCGCGAAATGATCAAAGCCGCGCATCACGCGGGCGCGGTGGTGCTGGTCGACGGCGCGCAAGCCGTGCCGCATATGAAGGTGGATGTGCAGGATCTCGACTGCGACTTTTATGTTTTCTCAGGACACAAAGTGTATGGGCCGACCGGTGTGGGCGTGCTGTACGGTAAACGCAAGCATCTGGAAGCGATGCCTCCGTATCAGACCGGTGGCGATATGATTGAGAGCGTGACTTTCGAAAAAACCACTTTTGCCAAGATTCCGGCTAAGTTTGAAGCGGGCACGCCGGCCTTTGCGGAAATTATCGGACTTGGCACAGCGATTGATTATTTGAAAAGTCTTGGCCTAGACGAAATTAATCGCTACGAGCATGAACTTTTAGAGTACGCGACCGAAAAGCTCTCCAAGATCCCGGGGCTTACGATTATTGGGACGGCGCCTGACAAGGCGAGTCTTATTTCTTTTGAACTGGAGGGCATTCATCCGCATGATGTGGGAACGGTGCTGGATCAGTACGGCATTGCCGTTCGAGCGGGGCATCACTGCGCTCAACCAACCATGAAACGTTTTGGCGTGCCAGCCACCACACGCGCGTCATTCGCGTTTTACAACACCAAGGCTGAAATTGATGTGCTTGTGAAAGGGATCGAAAAAGTGATTCAGGTGTTTAAATGATTCCTGGCGGCGAGGTCAAACTCAACGATCTTTATCAAGAAGTGATTTTGGATCACAACAAGCGCCCGCGGAATTTTAAGAAAATTGAGGATGCCAATGCCAGCTCGCATGGCAAAAATCCACTTTGCGGCGATGATTACTATCTGTATTTAAAAAAAGATACCTCGGGCGTGATTCGCGAAGCCGGTTTTACGGGACAAGGCTGCGCAATTTCCAAGTCCAGCGCGTCCATCATGATGACTTTGATTGAAGGTAAGTCCGCGGTGGAAGCGGAAAAATTAAAAGACGCGTTTATCAAGCTTCTCACTGGCGATTCGGTGGACGAAGCGCTTCGTGCGGAAGTAGGCAAGCTCAAGATTTTTGAAGGCGTGCGTCAATTTCCGGTGCGGGTGAAGTGCGCCGCGCTAATCTGGCGCACCTTGGAAGACGCGCTTAAAAATAATAGCACTCAAGAAGTTTCAACAGAATAAGGAGAATAAAATGGAACCTGTTCAAATATCGGCGGAAATCACGCCCAATCCCAATACCCTGAAATTCAATGTCTCAAAAACTTTGATTTCTTCAGGCTCAATGAATTTTACCGACAAAGAAAGAGCCAAGAGCTCGCCTTTGACCGAGGCTTTATTTAATTTAGAAAATGTTATCGGTGTCATGGTCGGTAAAGACTTTATCACTGTCACCAAGGTGCCCGCCGCTAATTGGCAAACCATGGTGGAGCAGGTGACTTCGACGATTCAGACTCTCTTAAGTTCAGGCCAGGTTTTATTTCCTGCGGACATGCCCGCCGCGACCGGTGCCAAGGTGGGTGAGATTGAGCAAAAAATCATGGATATTTTGGACGCCGAGATTCGTTCGGCCGTCAACATGGACGGGGGAGACATCACCTTTCACGGCTATTCCGATGGCATCGTGACTTTGCATTTGCAGGGCTCTTGCTCTTCGTGCCCAAGCTCCATTATGACGCTGAAAATGGGCGTGGAGAACCGCTTGAAAGCGTTGATTCCCGAGATTAAAGAAGTCGTTCAAGTCTGATAAACTGTAGGGGCGGGGTTTATCCCCGCCCAAAGATAGGCCAACATGGAACTAGACGTCCTCGAGAAAGCCACAACGAAAGATCTGAAGCTCAAGCTTCGCGAAAAGGTACTGCGCCTGAAAAAAGAGCGCAATGCCTACATCGTGGCTCATAATTATCAAAATTATGAGGTGCAGGAAGTCGCGGATATCTTGGGGGACTCCCTGGCTTTGTCTAAAGCGACAGTGGGGACGGGCTATGACGTGATCGTCTTCTGCGGCGTGGACTTTATGGCCGAGAGTGCCAAGATTTTAAATCCGGAAAAGACGGTGCTGCTTCCCGTGCGCGAAGCCGACTGCCCGATGGCGCTCATGGTGACTCCGGAAAGACTCCGCGAAAAGAAAGCGCAGTATCCGGATGCGGCGGTGGTTTGCTACGTGAATAGTTCCGCCGAGATCAAAGCGGAGAGTGATATCGCTTGTACGTCCGCCAACGCCGTGCAGATCGTCAAATCTCTCCCCAACAAACAAATTTTATTCGTCCCCGACAAAAATCTTGGCCACTATGTCCAACGTTTTTGCCCCGAAAAAGAAATTATTCTCTGGCAGGGTTTCTGCACGACACATATTCGCGTGACGGCGGGGGATGTGCTCAAGATGAAGGATAAATATCCTGGCTCACCGTTTATCGCGCATCCGGAGTGTCCGCCTGATGTGATCGATTTGGCCGATCATGTGGCCTCGACTAGTGGGTTTTCGCCGTACATCGCCAAGTCCAAAGCCGAAACTTTTATCATCGGCACCGAAGTGGGGATGATCTACAAACTTAAGAAGGATCACCCTTCCAAACGCTTCGTCATGCCCACCGAACAATTTGTCTGCCAGACCATGAAAATGACAACCTTGGGCTGGGTGGCGCACGCCCTCGAAGTCCTAGAACACAAAATTGAGATCCCTGAACCGATCCGTGTCAAAGCTGAGCGTACTTTGCGCCGCATGATGGATGTGTCGGGGGATCATCCGAATGCAGCGATAGCGAGTTACTAGCAGTAGGGCGGCGGAGGCCTGGCTCGCATTGCCTCCGCGCGGCCGTTCGATTTTCCCCTGCGAGGAAAATCTCACTCATGCGAGCGTCGCGCACTTCGAATAAAAGCTATGATCTCCATGCGT
>JAHFFN010000026.1:825-21223 GCA_023247915.1 Candidatus Omnitrophota bacterium | reverse complement strand
ATGCGCGAGCGCGCATTTTCGATAAGCTTTTTTTATTTCGTCCGCGTCCGCCGATTTGGGGACATCGAGGACTTCGTAATAATCGCGTTTTTTATTTGGCAAATTTTATTTATCGTCCTCAACCTTATATTCCGCGTCGACAACGTCCTCTTTGCCCGCTTTTGCGCCGTCCCCTTCCCCGCTCGGAGCCGCGCCGGCGCCCTGCGCTTTCGCGCTGGCATTTTTATACACTTCTTCGGCAATTTTATGAGAAGCCTGCGTTAATTCTTCCTGAGCTTTGCGAATGGTTTCCGCGTCTCCGGAATTCAACGCTTCTTTGGCTTTGAGCAGAGCCGCGTCCACCTTGGTCTTGTCCTCTGCGGTGATCTTGTCGCCCAGATCTTTCATGGATTTCTCCGTCGAATAAATCAACGAGTCCAGATGATTTCTGGCTTCCACGGCTTCTTTTTTCTTTTTATCTTCTTCGGCGTGGGCGGCCGCATCTTTCGTCATGCGTTCCACTTCTTCCTTGCTCAGACCGCTGGAACTTTCAATTTTAATTTTCTGCTCTTTGCCGGTTCCAAGATCCTTCGCGGACACATGCGTGATCCCGTTGGCGTCGATGTCAAACGTGACTTCGATTTGGGGAACCCCACGCGGAGCCGCCGGAATACCGACCAAATCAAAACGTCCGAGGGTGCGATTGTACTCGGCCATTTCGCGTTCGCCTTGAAGCACATGAATCGAGACAGCGGTTTGACTATCCGCCGCGGTCGAGAACACCTGACTTTTTTTTGTCGGGATCGTTGTGTTGCGCTCGATTAATTTGGTGCAAACGCCACCCAAGGTTTCAATGCCCAAAGAAAGCGGTGTTACATCGAGAAGTAGCACGTCTTTCACGTCGCCGATCAGCACGCCACCCTGAATCGCGGCGCCGATGGCCACCACTTCGTCGGGGTTTACCCCTTTGTGCGGTTCTTTGCCAAACAATTGGCGCACAATTTCCTGCACCTTAGGCATACGGGTTTGACCGCCGACCAACACCACTTCATTAATGTCCGAGGCTTTGAGTTTGGCATCCGCGAGCGCTTTTTTGCAAGGCTCGACCGAACGCTGAACCAGCTCATCCGTCAATTGTTCCAGCTTGGCACGCGTCAGCGTCACCGTTAAATGCTTGGGTCCGTTGGCGTCCGCTGTGATAAACGGCAGATTCACTTCGGATTGCATGTTGGAAGAGAGTTCGCATTTGGCTTTTTCCGCGGCTTCTTTTAAGCGTTGAAGCGCCATGCGGTCTTTTCTCAAATCAATACCGTCTGTTTTTTTGAATTCGTCCGCCAGCCAGTCCATCACACGTTGATCGAAATCATCCCCACCCAAGTGCGTGTCACCATTGGTGGAAAGTACTTCAAATACGCCGTCGCCAATCTCAAGAATCGACACGTCGAAAGTGCCGCCGCCCAAATCATACACGGCGATTTTTTCATTCTTTTTCTTATCCAAACCATACGCCAGCGCGGCCGCGGTCGGCTCATTGATAATACGCAGCACATCCAACCCCGCGATTTTTCCCGCGTCCTTGGTGGCCTGGCGCTGAGAATCATTAAAATAAGCCGGTACCGTGATGACAGCCTTGGTGACTTTGTGACCCAAATAATCTTCGGCGGTTTGTTTCATTTTCTGCAAAATAATTGCTGAGATTTGCGGAGGCGTGAATTCCTGCGCTCCGATTTTGACGCGCAAATCACCGCTGGAACCTTCCACCACTTTGTAAGGCACGAGTTTTTCTTCGGTCAATACTTCTTCATGCCGTCTTCCCATAAAACGCTTGATGGAAAAAACGGTATTTTCGGGATTGGTGATCGCTTGGCGTTTGGCGGCTTGTCCGACCAGACGCTCTCCGCCCTTGGTAAAACCCACCACCGACGGCGTGGTACGCGCGCCTTCGGCATTGGCAATCACCACCGGGTCGCCCGATTCCATGATCGACACGCAAGAATTCGTTGTTCCCAAATCAATGCCTATTACTTTTTCACTAGCCATGCTTCAATCCTCCGTTACTAAATTTATGTTTTGTTTTGTATGATTCTCACGCGGCTAGGCCGTAGCAACCGACCGTTCAGCAAATAGCCGCGCTGTACTTCGTCCAAAATTTTACCTTCTTCCAAATCCGCCGATTCTGCCGTCGCGACAGCCTCGTGAAACCGCGGATCAAAATGCTCACCGACGCTTTTTACCGTTTCCACGCCGTGTTGTTCCAAAATTTTATGCAGTTCTGTCTGCGCGATCTGGAGCCCTTCGCGAACTTTGGCCGGGTCATGCCCTTCCGCCAAACTCGTCATCGCGCGATCAAAATTATCCACCACCGACAAAATCTCAACAAGCAGCTTTTCGTTGGCGTACTTGATCGACTCAGACTTCTCGCGCTCGAGTCTTTTTTTGGTATTTTCAAAGTCCGCGCGAAGCCTCAGCGCCTGCTCCTGCGCTTCTTTTATTTTATCCTCCGTCGCCGGAGTTTCTTTTTCGATCTCTTCGCTCATTTTAAAATCTTTCCACCACATCGGAGACGCTATCCGCCACAAAACTCACGACCGCAACCACTTTGGGGTATTTCATGCGCGTCGGCCCCACGGCCGCCACGCCCCCGAAAGGCGTTTCGCCAATGTAGCAATCTTTGGCCACCAAACTCACATTTTCCAAATGACCTTTTAAATTTTCACTGCCGATATGCACATGCACCCCTTCTTCTTCCAGGTCGCGGCTTAAAATCGCTATCAAATTTAATTTTTCGTCAAAAGCCTGGAGCAAAGAACGCATCCGGTCAAAATCCCTGAACTCCGGCTGCTCCAAAATCCGGAACATTCCTTCCACGAATAATTCCGAATCCTCTTCCAAAAATTCATTGATCGTGTGAGCCGCAATCAATTCCTCCAAAAGATGATTCAAAAAAGAAACTCTCTTTAAACGTTTGATGTAAATCACCGCGGCGCTATTGGTAAGCTCCGAGACCACCTTGGATATTTTATCGGCCAGCCCTTCGATGGAACGCGACTTGGCTAGCTCCCCGCGAACCCATTCCTTTTCTTCCTCTGTCAATTCTTCCGGCTCCATCAGGCGATCCACCCAATAGCGATAGCCTTTGTCCGTGGGAATGCGTCCAGCCGAAGTGTGCGGCTGAGCCAAAAGACCCTGCTCTTCCAGATCGGCCATCACATTGCGAATCGACGCCGGAGACAGGCTTAGATCCGCCTGCTTAGAGATAGTCCTAGAGCCCACCGGCTCCGCTGTCTCTATATAGGAGCGGATAATCACGTCAAATATTTTGTCATGTCTTGAGTTGGTGTCTTTTGCTCTCATGTTGGCTCCTTAAAAGGATGGCCTCCTATTAGCACTCTCAACTGGTGAGTGCTAACATTAGTTTAACACTTTTCTTTGGGCTGTCAAGCGCATCCCTCACCGGCAGGATCGACGTGCACAATCACATCCCCTAGATGCGGCAAATGCCCAAAAAGCTCCTCACGGACTTCATTGGCAATTTTATGGCCTTGCCCCACTGAGACCTCGCAAGCAACGGTAATGCTAATTTCCACCAAAAGCCGATGCCCACTCCACCTGGCCTTGGTAGATCCCAAACGAACCACCCCCGCGACATGACCGACCGCGTGTTCAATTTGCTCAAGAACCTCCGCGTCCACACCGTCCAGCATGCGCATAAAAATACTTTTAGCCGAATCAAAAACAATATAGAAGATGGCTACAGAGATTAAGAGGCCAATGATAGGATCTGCTAAAGGAAATCCCAACCACGCCCCCATCGCCCCCACCAAAACCGCCAGACTCGTCCATCCGTCGGTGCGCGCGTGATAGCCATCCGCGATCAGAGCCGCGCTTCCTATCTGTTTACCGACCTTGATACGAAATAGTGCCACGCCCTCATTCCCCAAAAATCCGATCACCGAAGCACACGCCAAAGCTTTTAAATGCGTGATGGGCTGAGGATGAAAAAACCGCTGAATCGCCTGATACCCCGCAAATAGCGCTGAAAAAAGAATAATAAACACCACCACAACACCGGCCAAATCTTCCACTCGTCCATAGCCATAATTAAATCGTTTGTTCGGTTTTCTTTTGGCAAACATAAAAGCGATGGCCAGTGGGATCGCCGTCGCCGCGTCGGCAAAATTATGAATCGTGTCCGCCAAAAGCGCGACACTGCCGGTGGCGATCACAATCACCACTTGAAATAACGCCGTTGCGATCAAGGCGATAAAAGACCATTTCACAACCCACAGACCTCGTTCATTGGCGACGATGGAAGGGTCGATCACGCCATGAGTATGCGAATGGGAATGATTGTGTTTGTGGGGTTCCATATTTAGATTATACTCCCGCTTTTAGCGATCGTTCAATTTCCGAAGAAAAATTTCTTCGATCACCTTATTCACATGCACCGTAAAGTAAGAACCATGCGGCTCATCGCGGCGGGAGTGAACTTCCGTCTGCTCGTAAAGAAAGCTGGCCATGCCGAGTTTCTTGGTGGGAATAAAAAACTCCACTTGTTTGCGCTCGCGCGAAAGCGCGCGGGAAATGCGCGTTTCAAGTGACACGATTCCTGAGCCGGTGTGCGCGGACACAAAGATGCCGTCTTGCCAATATTTGCGCATCAATTCTTCTTTGGCTTCCTGGCTGATCAAATCCGTCTTATTAAAAACTAAAAAAGTTTTCTTGTTGTCGGCGCCTAAATCAGCGAGAACCTTCTCCACCGCTCTTTTTAGATCCGCCAAGTCCAAGCGACTGGCGTCCACCACATGCAAAAGAATATCCGCCTGAACGGTTTCTTCCAGCGTCGCTTTAAAAGATTCGATCAAGTGATGCGGCAAGTCCCTCACAAAACCGACGGTGTCCACCAAAAGCGCTTTGTGATTGCCCGGGAAAACCACTTGTCGTGTCGTCGTGTCGAGTGTGGAGAAAAGTTGGTTTTTGGCGACGACCGAGGATTTGCTCAAGGTATTAAAAAGCGTGGATTTTCCGGCATTGGTGTAGCCAACCAGCGCAACCAGCGGTGTGTTGCTTTCTTTTTTCTTCTGGAGATTGACCTGCCGCCTCACTTGCAGCTCTTCCAGTTCCCGCGTCAGCCGTGCGATGCGCTCGCGAATGCGACGGCGATCCATTTCGAGTTTTTGTTCACCCGGACCGCGAGTTCCGACGCCGCCGCCGAGCCTTGAAAGATAAATGCCCTCCCCGCCCAAACGCGGCAAAAGGTATTGAATCTGAGCCAGTTCCACTTGCAACTTACCCTCCGTGGAATGGGCACGTTGGGCAAAAATATCGAGAATAAGCTGAGTGCGGTCAATGGTTTTGATCTGAAGCACTTTTTCGATATTGCGCTGTTGGGTGCTGGTCAAATTGGCTTCAAAAACCACAACGCTGGCTTTTTCTTTTTTAGCCAACAGCCGCACTTCTTCCGCTTTTCCGGTTCCCATCAAAAGCCCGGGGTTCGGTGCCTTCTGACGGTAAACACAATTTTGAATCACCTGGAGACCTGCGGACTTGGACAACTCTTCCAGTTCTATCGCGGCTTCCTTTTCATTGGACTCCCGGCGAACCGAGTCAAAACGAAGCGTCACTAAAATGGCGCGTTCTTTCATCTAGGCCTTTCTTTTCCAGGTTTTAAGAATTTTTTGCGCGATCACAGCCGCGGAGTCTTTGGGCTTCACCGGCACCGGCTCCACTTTTTTCTCATGCCGGAACCAGGAAAGCTGGCGTTTGGCGTAATGGCGTGTGTCTCTTTTTAAAAGCGTCACCGCGTCAATCAGCGTGGACTTCTTTTCCAAAAATGCCTGCATCTGGCGAATGCCGAGTGCCATCGAGGCTGTTTGACTTAATTTTTTCTTCGATAATTTTTTGACTTCGGACAAAAGACCGTCATCCATCATTTGATCCACACGCGTGTCGATGCGCTTGTACAAATCCTCACGATCCCGGTCGATCAAGAATACACGCACTTTAAAATTCTGGCGAATGCCCTGACGCGTGGCATGATGCTCCGAAAATGGTTTTCCGGTTCGCTTAAAAACTTCGAGGGCTCGCACGACACGCCTCAAATCATTGGGATGAATCTTTTGCGCGTAAACTGGGTCGATCTCTTTTAATTTGGCGTGAAGAGCGATGGAGCCTTTGCGCTCCGCTTCTTGATACAGTTCCTGCCTTAAAGCGTCGTCTCCAGAGCCTAGATCCTTGGGGAGTTCGAACAGTCCATCCAGCAAGGCGCGGAGATACAGCCCGGTGCCTGCCGTCATCACCGGTGTTTTTTTCTTTTTTAAAATAGCTTGGATCTTTTTTTCCGCGTCCTTACGAAATTGCGCGGCGCTGTATTCTTCGGACGGACTTAAAAAAGAGTTTAAATGAATCTTGGGGGTTTTGACGTTTCCTTGTCCGGTCAAAATCGGCATCGATTTGTAAACTTGCATCGAATCGCAGGAAATAATTTCACAGGGAATTTTTTTTGAAAGTTCGATGGCTACCGCTGTTTTGCCCGACGCGGTAGAGCCCGCGATCACCAGAAGCGGCGGCTTCACGAAACAACAGCCGCCGGACGATTCTCCAGCGCCTCAAACTTTTGATTCCCCTCTTCGGTCTTGCCGAGTTTGATTAGGCTCAACGCCTCCAGGTATTGAATGTCTTCGTAGCGGGCGCCTGGTTTTTGGCTGTGAAGATAGCGATTCGCCAATTGATAGGCAGTTTTATAGTCTTCTTTAATGAAGTGGTGATAGATTTTTTCGTAAGTAGCCTGTTCTTCAGACTGAAGATCGGCGGCTTCGGCAAAAACGAATGGGCAAGAAACGGTGGATAGAGCGAGAGCGAAAAAAAACGCGAGAAATTTAGGCAAACGCAATTTCCCCTAAAAGCGTTTCATCGGCGGCGCTCAAGATACGGACTGGGCGAAATTCTCCCACCAAATTTTCCGGGGAAGACACGACCACCCTCTTGTATCCGCGGGTGCGCCCGACATAACGATCGTCATCCCGCTTGGCTTTGGATTCAAACAAGACTTCGGTGGTTTTGCCGATCATTTCTTGATTTTTCTTAAGGCTGATCGCGCGCTGGGCGGCCAAGAGCGCCTGGTGACGGCGATTTTTGTCCTCGGGACTGACATCGTCTTTTAATTTCAAAGCTGGCGTGCCCGGCCGCGGCGAATATTGAAAAATAAAGGCCGCGTCAAACTCCACGCGCTCCAAAAGATCCAGCGTTTCCAGAAAATCCTCTTCCGTCTCCCCCGGAAAACCCGTGATGAGATCGGTAGTCAAAGCGCCGTCCGGTAAAAATTGACGATACTCGTCGATTTGCTCCAGATACCATTCACGCGTGTGTTCACGCTTCATCCTTTTTAAAACGGAACTGGCACCCGACTGCACCGGCAAATGCAAATGCTCGCACACCATCGGCAGGTCGCGCATCGCCTGAAAAAGCCGCGTGTGCGCATCCTTCGGGTGACTGGTAATAAAACGAAGTCTTGAAATTTTAGGCGCTGTTTTTTGAATTTTTTCAAGAAGGCCGGTGAAATCAATCGTCTCATCCAAAAGGCCTTTGCCGTAGGAATTCACATTCTGCCCCAACAGCATCACGTCTTTAAATCCGCGGGATTCGATATCTTTGATTTCCCGCAAAATACTTTCGGAGTTCCGCGACTGCTCATCTCCCCGCGTGTACGGCACGATGCAGTAGGTACAACGATGATCGCATCCGGTCATAATCGTCACAAGCGCCTTGATATTTCCTTCACGGTAGCGGATGTCGCCGAGACTGTACTCGTCGTTTAATTTATCGATGGCGAGTCTCGAGGTGCGGCTCGAGGGTCCTGTAAAATGCCCCACCGCCTCCGCGCGCGCATTTCGTATTTCATCCACCAAATCGGGGATCTGCGACAAATTTCCCGGCCCGCAAACCAAATCAATCTCCGGATTTTTCTTAAAAAATCGAGCGCCATGCTCCTGCGCCATGCACCCCACGATACCTACGATCAGATTCGGGTTCACTTCCTTCATCTTCCGAAAATTCCCAATGCGCCCAAAAATCTTCTGCTCCGCATGATCCCGCACCGAGCAGGTATTATAAAGAAGCAGATCCGCCTCTTCGGCAACCTGAGTCTTCTCATACCCCCGCCCAATCAAAAGCCCCGACACGGCTTCCGAGTCGCGTTCATTCATTTGACATCCAAAAGTTTGCAGAAATAACTTTTTCATACAATTATTCCTTGCTGCAAACTTTTGGCGCATCCTGAGCAAACGACGAGCGCACAGCACGAGGAGTGCGTCGAAGGACAACCAAATGTCTGGAGAAAAAGTTTTTTCTCATGAATTAGTCGCTTTCCACTATCCAAATAATTCCAATATTCTTATTGTCTACGATTGCAACGCCATATGAATATACATGGTCACGATTTCCAAAATGATCAAAAGCGTTGCTCAAAGTTTCGTCGTTTTTATTTTTTAGCTGATTAGTATAATACTTAGCGTTTGAATCAAACAGTAAGAAAAAGTTCTGTGCAAAATCTTCGGCTTTCGTTGGCTCAATAGTATTTTTTGTGTGACCAATTTCAGACCCGCCAATTAAGGCATTTTTAAGCCAATTCTTTGCAACCTCTTTACTAGCCTCATACTCTATCCAATCTTCCGAAGAAATTGTCACTAAATCAAGTTGAGCAAAAAGCTGTGCCACGTCATCTTCGGCGGTCACGTTTGTTCGCTGCTTAAAATCAAAATAGTAGTTACCACTTTGACGAGGGTAAGATTGAATCTGGGATCTTAAATTTTTAAATCTTTGAGGATTATCCATTGTATTCATTTACCCGATAACATGTTGATCAACCCTTCCACCAGCGCCTGAAATACCAAAGCCGCGTCTCCCGAAAGTACCGCAGTCTCGGAACCCTTCGACTCCCGCCACAAAGAAGGCGGGCAGGCGCTTGCGCTCGCTCAGGGCAGGCAACGGCCAACCAAACGCTTGGAGAAAAAGTTTTTTATTACTCATTTAAAAATCCGCCTCGCTTTAGTAGCTCTTGAGACCAATTTCGGAGATCATTGACTGTGCTTTTAAGTGCATTGGGTGTCTCGTACCACTTCGACCACTGAAGCTCCCGCAAAGCCAGATAGCTCTGAATCTCGGCCATCTTTCCTTGATCCTCAACATTCAAACCAGCGGCAGACCATTCAGCAAAATATTTTCCTTCAATCATGACCGACTTGGCCTGCTGACTAGAACCAATCTCGATGAAAGTCGCGGCCTTCACGAGATCAGAAGCCAGATGCCCCATTCTTGTTTTGATATCTTCTTTAAGAAAACGCTCTTCCAACGCCTTTAAATTCATACCGGATTTTCCAATAAATTTCTGACGACTTTCTCAACAATAGTGCGAACACTTGGATTTTGAATCTCCATTGAGGGATTTTTACGCCTTGGCGCGATATTCAAAAGAGCTTCAAAAGTAACTTTATTTTGAGAGGGCACCCAGTTCGCTCCCCATATATTTTCTTGCTTACTGCCATGCTCAATCAAAATCGCTTCGCAATCCGCATGCAAAGCGCCGCCAGCCGCGAGAATCCCATTTTGAATATCCACCGCTACTTTGATATAGCTTTCAAGGATCACCAAAGTATCTTCAATTTGTTTCTTTGTCGCTTTTTTTACAATCAAATGGATTGCCATTTTAAAATATCACCTGAGTCTTCTCATGCCCCTGCCCAATCAAAAGCCCCGACACCGCTTCCGAGTCACGTTCGTTCATTTGACACCCGAATGTCTGGAGATACAGCTTTTTTTTCGTAAATCCTTCATTAGTTATGCGATTATCACTTTTCACAGTCACACACGTTCATTGGCCATTGCTCAGCCAATTGCTTTGGAGAGCATCATTTTCTACTAACATTTTAGGAGGATATACCTTAAGTGATTCGGCAAACCCTCCGAGACCAGGAAACAAAGTAGCACGAGTAATATTTAAATCATAAAGATGCTCTCTTGCTTTGCTAACTTCCAATTCATCAAAATCAAGAATAAATCTGACAATATTTTCTTTCTTGTGCCACTCCCGCAAACTCTTAAGATTCTTTTCAAAGTTGTTGCGAACATTACCTGGGCACATAAATATACCGCTTTGAAGAGATATCCGTTCAGTAAGTCGAAATGGGTTGAAAGGGCACACAAAATCTATCGAAGAATTGTGAATAAAGAAACGTTCAAAATTATTCAGATCCTGATCAGTATTATTTACTAGCTTTGAAAAAAAATCTTGTGTGTCTGCGCAATTATTATTTTTTACACTTTCCCTTATCGCCCATCTTGCATCAACTGCAAAAACTTCGTAAGGACCTTTGATATTTTTTTCGAGTGCAAAATATGCCGCCACGTAGACAGAATACGTAAAATCAAGAAGTCGTGTCGGGGCTCCATAATGTTGCATAATAGAAAACCATTCGAGATAATCTCCATCTTTTGGCGCATCCGAAGAATACTGATGGTATCTTCGCTTAAACTCTCTAAGAAGTCGCTTCTCAACTTCACCTCTTTTCTTGTCCTCGTCTGGATAGAATCTAATTGCCCTGTCCAACGACGACTCTAACGATTGCTTCGGCACATGCCCCCTAAATATCCATTTCTTTCCTGTCTTTCCCAGAGAGCTTTTACACTGTTTTCGTACACTTGAGCAAAACTCACTCCACTTACTGAGTCGAGCAGTGGCATATCGACGTTTCATTCTATGCTCCTGCATTTAGTAAGAATGGTATAAGTCCTTCGGCCAAAACTTGAGCAACAAATATCGCATTCTCGGAACAATGGCCAACCAAAAGTCTGGAGGAAGCGCTTCTTTTTCGTAACTGTTTGATTAAGCATGAGATGTATAAATTATTAAATCACGGATGTTCATTTGCCTATAGCAACTCGACCTATTAAAATCCAGCCAGAAAAAACTACAATAACGATACCTAAAATCACAAAGATTTCAGAAAATGCTGCCCGTGCTCTTTCGATTTTTTCTTGCCATTTTTCAAGCCATTTTTTTTCGTCTTCAGGCAAACCAATATCTTGCGCTTTTACTCTCCATTTGGCAGCAAGCACGCCTAAGCTCTTAAAAAGAAAAATGAGTACAAAGGTTGGGATTGCTACCACAAAACTTATCCACCACAGACGTGTTCTCTCTGGCGTTTTTATGCTATTAAGATACACAAAATTTGAAATGATTATTGCCGTAAACCAAGTGGAAAAATCATTTCCTTTTGTTGTGTAATCTTTCCATGCTCTTTCTTTATCTTTCTCTTCGGTGGTCATTGGGGACATTTATTTGCTCATAAGCCTTTTTACGCCTTACTGACAATGCCTCGTATATCTATCTCTTCAGCCGTCAAAGTAGTTTTGCTTAAAATATCCTGACGCATGGCAAGAATAAGGCTCTTGTATTTTATATTTCGTTCCTCAACCAAACTTTGCTTATCAGCCATAACATCCAACAATTCTTTAAAACTTCTCGCAACTTCATCCGAACCCCAAATTTGAGCTTCCCTGTAATACAGCAACAAATTATCTCTGGCGTGATCGCTTTCTTCTTCACTTACAGTGCTTATAAAAAATGCGAGCTGGTTGCTAATTTGTGTATACAACTCTTTTCTTTTTTCCATCGTCCTTCGATCTACTTCAAGATCTTTGTTGAAAAAATATGTCATTGAGCTGCTAACAATCGCTGCAATAAGGCCGCTTGAAATAACTATCGATAAAATCTCTGCCATCGCTCTCCTTTTTAGCATGTTTATTTTATCCTTAATTTACTGCTAAAACTGCTCGAAGCCCCTCCGCCAACGCACGAAAAACCATTTTCGCTTCGTCTGAAAGTCCCGCAATCTCGGAACAACGGCCAACCAAAAGTCTGAAGGAAAACTTTCTTAGTATTCATTTTGAAAAGCGAACGTATCTCCCTTTAGCTTCACAAGACTATATCCATGACTTCTCAAAAACTGCTGGGCTTCTTCATAATCACTGGCGGACAGATGCTTACTTTCAAATAAAATCATATCGGGCTTCATAAGACTCCAGGGAAAGGCTTTCAAAATTTCATAATCATAGCCTTCCACGTCCATATGCAAAAAGTTTATTTTTTTAACTTTGTGTTTTTCTAGCAAACTCCCAACCGTGATGGTGCGCACTTTCTCAGAAACGATGTATTTTTCAATGCCTAGGATTACCCCTTCATGTTTTAAAATACTGTTAACTGAAAAGGAACCTAGTTGATTGTACCAATACGGCAGCGGATCTGCTGTTTGTTTTAGATAATAAAAATCCCTAAACCCCATTTCGTCTGAAACAGCCGCATTCTCAAAAATTAAATTCTTTTGCCCTTTGTAATTATGAACTAATTGCTCAAATAAGTATCTGACAGGCTCCACCAAAACTCCAGACCATTGATTCTTGATAATATATTCATGGATAGGGTCCCCGAGAACGCCGTCACAACTGCCTATCTGCACAAAGAAAAAGTTTTCCTTTTTCGACTCCCTTTCGATGATCTGATCCATAACGCTTCGATTATCATTTTCTTGGGTCATGCTATGAATCCAACTACGCCCTTTTTAGTCAATCGGGACTAAGTCCGGTTTTCAAGCTCTCGCTTAAATCGCCCGAACCTTTTTCATGGCGGATTTCATGCGGGAGAGGCCTTCTTCGATTTGCTTCACGTCGAGGGCGTAGCTTAGGCGGATACGGTCGGGAGCGCCGAACCATTCGCCGAGATAGGTAATGACTTTATGGTCTTGGTACAACGTGGTCAAAAATTTGCGGGGATTTTTACACTTGGGGAGCACATAGAAAGCGCCTTCGGGTTTCCACAGGTCAAAACCCAAATCCAAAAGCTCTTTGTAAATAAAATCACGGCGTTCGCGCCAGATGAGTCGTTGTTTTTCAATGTATTCTTTGGGTGCATTCATCGTGGAAAGCGCCATGTCCTGTCCCACCAAATTGGTATTCATCGACGTGTGCGTTTTCATCTCACACACATTTTCCACGACTTTTTTATCGGCGCTCCACAGATACCCCACGCGCACGCCGCACATGCAATACGTTTTAGAAAAAGAATTGATGGTGATGACGTGATCGCCCTTGATGTGATAGTTTTCGCGCTCGTAAATCAAATCTTTGTACACCTCGTCGGAGACGACATACACGCCGAGCTTGCGGGTGATTTTTTCAATCTCCTTCAAAGTCTCGATGGTTTCGACGCGACCCGTGGGATTGGACGGTGAATTGATGAGCACCGCGCGACAGCCGCGGATCTTTTTCTTAAAATCTTGAATGTCAATGCGGCCGTCTTTCAAATCCATAAACACCGGCGTCATGCCGGCCATTTGAATAATCGGCAGATAGGAATAATAGTAGGGTCGAGGGAGCAAAACCTTGCCCTTCCCCCACGCGCGGAAAACCAAATCCAGCGCTTCGGAAGCGCCATTGGTGATGACAAAATTGTCGGCGGTCGATCCGGGATATTCGTGAGACAGCATTTGACGAAGCTTGAGCTCGCCTTGAATCAGGCCATAGCGCAAATCTCTTTTAATATCTATGCCGTCAAACGCTTCTTTAGGAGGCGGAAGATCCGGTTGACCCGAACCAAAACTGATGACGCCCGGCCCTTGTTTTCCGATAAAATCGGCAGGACTTTTAAGTTTTAACATCCGAACATTATCGCATTACAGATTCTTTTTAACAAGCTCCAGAAGTTCAGCAGCTTTGAAGGGTTTTTTAAGATAGGCCACGGCGCCGACACTGTAGGCTTTTTGCTTGATATCTTCATCGCCCAGTCCGGACACCATGATGATGGGAATATTGCGGGTTTGGGGCTTTTTCTTGAAAGCATCGCAGAACCAGATGCCTGACATAATGGGCATGGAAATATCCATGAGAATCAAATCCACACGGTGACGATTGGCATGATCCACACCCCGAACTCCATCCGGCGCATAGCTCACCCGGTAATTCTCAGACTCCAGCATGTCCGTCATCATTTTAGCGACTTCGGAGTCATCATCAATAATAAGAATCTGCTTGCCCATTCAGGCTCCTTTTCAAGCGCATGAGGATTCAAAGGCAATTATAGCCTATAAAATTAACTATGGCATTGTTAAACTTAAAAATACTTAATTAGAGTTAATTTTGATTAATTAAATATAATTAGACTGAAAAAAGGAGGATTTCTGAGGGTTGTTTCGCTGAAATTTGAAGTTCGGGGGGATTTTGAATGGCGGCTCCATCACCGGCGCTGAGAGTCTCCCCATTCAAAGAAATGCTTCCTCGAGCCACTTGAAGCCACAGGCGTTCCGTGGGAGCCGAAGCATGATTGATTTTTTGTCCGGATTCCAACACCGCGATTTTTAAACTCGCATTTTGATAAATGCGCACCGACCCCTCCCTGCCGTCCGGAGAAGCCGCCAAATGCCAACGGCCTTTTTGATGGGCCGCATGAAATTGCTTTTGTTCGTAACCCGGCTCAATGCCTTTTTTCTCGGGAAGAATCCAAATCTGAAGCAAATGAAGTTTTTTGGACTTGGACGCGTTGTACTCGCTATGCGTCACGCCGGTACCGGCGCTCATCCGCTGAACCTCGCCGGGGCGGATGCGTGCGGTATTTCCCATGCTGTCTTTGTGCTCGATCTCCCCTTCCAAAATATACGTGATAATTTCCATGTCGCGATGTGAGTGCGTGGGAAAACCCATGCCGGGCTCCACCACATCCTCATTAATCACACGCAAATGGCCAAAACCCATAAAAGCAGGATCGTGATATTCTCCGAAGGAAAAAGTGTGGTAGGTGTCGAGCCATCCAAAATTAAGATGCCCGCGCTCGACGGAGCGGCGAATGTGAATCATCGGCTATTTAGAGATTTTTTTAATCTCGCCCTGCGCCATTTTGACCGTCGCGAAGCGCCCGTCATTCCAAGGCCAAATCATCGCACAGCTTGGCAGTCCGTTTTTTTCGGTGTAATAAAGCACTTGATGCTTTTCGATGCCGCCGTAATCGTAGCTGATTTTTTTGGCTTGCGCGTCGGGTGACGTGTTTTTGGGTTTAAACGGCGGGCCGAAAAAATCTTCCAAAATCGGGTACAATCCTTTTTCGTGTTCCACAGGAATCACAAATTCAAAATAACCGGTGACATTTTTCCGCACCTGTTCCAAGGGAAGCGCCTGCGTTTTTTGGATAAGCTCTGTGAAATTCATCATGATTTTAGGAGCCGATCATTTTTTCAAGAATCGTGTCTGTTTTTGAAATCTTAAGCCAAGTGGTTTCCGAAAGAAAACGGTTGAGAAACGCTAGCGGCACCGCGATATCCAAAATTCCCAAAATAGCCAAAATGATCAGCTTGATTTTAAGAGTCAGTGGCAGGCAAAGCACCACCGCGACCGGCACCACGATAATCGCGACCGAAGCCAACAGCAGGCAAAAGAGCATCGCCACAAATACCAACAAATGCTCGCGCACAATTCTAACGACTTTTAGATAAAGGGTGGCCACCTCGATCTTGGCCAATTGCATGGCGCTGGATTGGTATTGTTTCAAAACCCCCACGGTCACTTCTTTGAAGAGATCGACAAATTTTTTAAACATACTTTCGATTCCTTTTTGATAAAGATCTAGCAATTAACGATATTCCATTCGACGACCCATGTCAACCGCCAAGAAGTAATCCAGCTTCTGAGCCTGAATCTCCGCCTCATGAATACAATCCGCGATCCCGCTTCCCCGGTAGGAGGAGCCGGTCAAAAACAAGCCTTTCTTACCGGTCAACGCCGCCTCAATCCCCTCGACCCATTGAGAATGCCCCACCTCATATTGCGGCATCCCATCCGGATAGCGGCTCACCGAACAAAAAAGAGGCTCTCCTTGAATGCCTAAAATATTTTTTAAATCCTCAATCACACTGCTTTTTAAATCCGCATCGCTCTTCTTAAAAAATTCCTTTCCGAAAGCACCGCCGGCAAACACGCGGAGAAGTTGATGCCCTTGCGGCGCGCGGCCTTTGAATTTCTGGCTTGAGAAGGAACAGGCCATCACCGAACGCCGCTCTAGCGCCGGTACCACAAAACCAAAACCTTTGAGCATCCTCGGAAGCGCTTTTTCAGGATAAGCCAGATTGAGAGTCGCGACCGACTCATAATTCATCCGGCTCAGTTCTTTTGAAAAAGCCGCGTCACTCTCTTTAAACAACCGGCCGGTTGCCGAGGCAGAAAGCGTGGAACAAAGCGCGTCGACAAGCTCCGCCCTTCCTCCGGCGAAACAGATTTTCCATTTGGAAAGCTCGGCGTCGTATTCGACGGATTCCACGCGAGCACTCCCCTTAAGCGTGTCGGGCGGCAATTTTTTTTCAAGCGCCGAGACAAGCGACACCATCCCATTTTTGAAAGATAAAAAAAGGCTGTAGCGCGGGCCGCTCGCGGAACGAAGCGCGTCTTGTTTTTTGGATTGGGCTCTCAAGGCACGAATCACACTGCCGTGAGAATGCTCCATGTCCATAAAACGAGGCATGGTGGAACGTAAACTCAGCTTTTCGGGATCGCCCGAATAAACACCCGCGATCATCGGCTGACCCACGCATTCCAAAGCTTCCTGCCCAAAACGCCGGCGGATAAAATGTCCCACGCTTTCATCAAGGCCTACGGAGCCTTTGGCAATCCACGGCTCCGCCATCATCCGGCATTTCGCTGAAAGTGAAAAAAGAGGTGTCATCAAAAAAGAGCGGATGTTGGTGGGGGCGATCATATAAAACCCCTCCGGCACCGGAAAAAGACGCCCTTTTTTTAAAACAAAAACTTTCCGGTTTTGCGTTTCCGTTTCAAGAATTTCCGGTTCAAGATTCAGCCGCCGGCAGAGATCCAGCGCCCAGGGTTTGTCCGAAATAAAAGAATCCGGACCGCGCTCCAGCAAAAAACCGTCGCGGGATTCAGTCTGGATATTGCCGCCAGACCTGTCGGAAGCCTCAAAAAGTAAAATTTGGGCGGGATTTTGATGTTGTTTTTGGAGTTCCGCGAGACGGTGGGCGCAAGCCAGACCCGAAATCCCAGCGCCGAGGATGGCGACGCGTTTCAATAATTGGGCTCGTTGCCCGGCTTCCATTTGATATTACAGCCAATACTGGGTTTTTGAAGTGTGGCAACAGGCTTTCCGGACAACACCGCGTCTATCGCGGCACGAAGATCGTTTCCAGTCACCGGTTTGCCATTGCCAGGGCGGCTGTCATCCAACTGCCCTCGGTAAACCAGCGTACGCTTGGCATCATAAAGAAAAAAATCGGGCGTGCACGCGGCACGATAGGCTTTGGCGACTGCTTGTGTGGCGTCGTAAAGATAGGGAAATTTAAAATTTTTCTCAAGCGCCATTTCTTTTAGATGAGCCGGCGCGTCTTCCGGATGCGTTCCCACATCATTGGCGCTGATAGCGACGATAGCCAAGTCTTTTTTCTCATAATCTTTTCCGAGTTTGGAAAGCTCATCCTGAATATGCTGAACATAAGGACAATGCCGGCAAACGAACATCACTAGCAGCGCTTTTTTATTTTTAAAATCTGTCAAAGAAAGAGTTTTGCCGGAAACTACCTCCGGTAATTTAAAATCAGGCGCGGGCGCGCCCAAGCGATGCATCGTCGAAGGGGTTAAAACCATAACACCACGTCATCCCCTTTCATTTCTTCCTTCCGGCCATCCACCGTTAAAAGAACGGTGTCAATCTGTTTAGGAGGTAAAAAATAAAAGGCGCGATCTTTCGGCCAGCCGTTGGACAAACTCGCTGCCTCTGCAAAATAAAGCGTTTTTTGCAAATCCATCAAGAACCACACGTACACAAACGAACCTTTTTTAATCTCCAGAGCTTCCGCGAAATCACGTCGCCGCGTCAGAGTCATCTCCTCGTCGCTATCGGCGCTGTTGAAATTCAAATGAATCTTAAATGCGCCCTCAGAAGCCAGATTCCAAGTCGGCTCTGTTTCTTTATAGGCCGTAAAAACACCCGGCAAGTCGCGAAGTTCATGAGCCGTTCCAGAAATCGTGACGTCCCCGCCCTCTTTGGTGAGATTTTCATGATCCTTGCCGGACACTTTAAAAGTCTCCGACAAAATAATTCTGAAATTAATATAATTTCCGGGAGGAATTTTACCGCCAGCGTTTGAGAACGAGAGTGTCGGATCTTTGACCGCCAGATCTACCTGCAAATCGGGACTGATCACCGTTATCCATTCGCCGGTATTGTTTTTAAGCTCAAATCTTTCGATGGTGACCACGCATTTGGAGGGAGTCACCGGATCCGAAGCCGCATGCGCGACCGTGCTGAAAGCCAAGAAAAATAAAAAAATGACCGAAGTCATTTTTATTTTCATCGAGAAAGAGACTTTCTCGTCAAACGTTTGAACACGTCTTTGTAGGCTTTGGAAGTCTTGTCCATAATATCCTCCGGCAACACAGGGCCCGGCGGGGTTTGATCCCATCCGGATTCCAAAAGAAAATTGCGCACGATTTGCTTGTCGAGGCTCGGCTGGTCTTGACCGGCTCGATACGTTTTTTTAGGCCAAAAACGCGAGCTATCGGGCGTTAGCACTTCATCGATTAAAATCAATTTGCCCTGGAAAATACCAAATTCAAATTTGGTGTCCGCGATCAAAATGCCGCGTGTTTTCGCGTATTTGACGCCTTCTTTATAAATCTTGATCGAGAGATCCCGGATTTGCGTGGCCACCTTCGCGCCGACAAGCTTCACCGTTTCATTGAAATCAATATTCATGTCATGCCCCACCGAGGCCTTGGTCGCCGGCGTAAAAAGAGGCTCTTTTAACTCTTCGCATTGACGCAAACCCGACGGAAGCGCGTGACCGCAAACTTTTCCGGTCTTTAAATAATCTTTCCATCCGGAGCCCGCCAAAAACCCGCGCACGACGCACTCCACCGGCAGAGGCTGGGCGCGATGCACCAAAATTGAACGACCTTGAAGCGAAGCGCCGTGCTCCTTCACAAAACGCGCGTCAAAACCCATCTTTTTCACATCGGCGGTCAAAATATGATTGGGAACCAGCTTCTTGAATTTTTCAAACCAGAAAAGAGAAATTTGATTGAGCACTTTGCCCTTGTCGGGAATCGGCGACGGCAATACCACGTCAAACGCGCTCAGGCGATCAGTGGTGATGATAAGAAGTTTGTCGGCGGAAACCTCATAAATGTCTCTGACTTTTCCGCGATTTAAAAGTTTAAGCGGAAGCTTGGTTTCCCAGACGGTGCTCTTGCTTTTTAAAGTGGCAGGCATGATTTATTTCCTTTATTCAAAAAAAGGTTTTAAATTATTTTTTCCGGCGGATGCTTTGCGCAAACGATCCATCACGGCCGCCCCCATTCCCATCTCAGGAACCGGGAACGCTACAATCAGATCCACCTCCATCTTATCAAGTTTTCGCATCGCTTGGAAGAGTTCTGACGCGGCCTTGCGAATATCTTTTTTGGGGCTCAAATTCACTAGGGCGGAAATGAGAGGGCTTTTTGGCGCCTGGCCAAAACACAGCGCGCCAATTCTTGGCCAGGGCTTTCCTAAGCGCTTAAACTCATTATTCTTTCCTTCAAGCCACTTCAACGTTTCCTTAAAAGAATCTTTTACCAAATAAAGCGGCGTGTTCGGCGCGTAGTGACTTTTTAAAAGACCCGGGGACAATATTCCTTCCGAAGATTCCAGCTCTTTGGGAGTGACGGTAGAAACAGGGATTATTTTTCTTAATTCCTCCAGCGTCACACCGCCAGGCCTCAACAAAATCCCTTGATCCCCCTGAATTTGAAGCACCGTCGATTCGACGCCAATCGAGGTTGATCCTCCATCCAAAATCATATCCACCGCTTCCCCCAAATCATTCCACACATGTTCCGCGGAGGTCGGGCTTGTGCGTCCAAAAGGATTGGCGCTCGGCGCCGCCAATGGCCGGCGGGCGCGATGAATCAATTCCAAAGCGACCGGATGATTGGGCACACGCACCGCTACGGTGGATAAACCGGAAGTCACCAGATCCGGAATAATTTGTTTTTTAGGAAGCACTAGTGTCAGCGCGCCCGGCCAAAACTTTTTCGCCAAGGTTCTGGCGATTTCCGGAACTTCCGAGCAAAGCAAAAACGCCTCTCGCATCGAGGCCGCATGCACAATCAGAGGATCAAAAGTTGGTCTTTTTTTGATTTCAAAGATTTTAAATACCGCTTTGGGATCCAAAGCGTTGGCGCCGAGCCCATAAACCGTTTCGGTGGGAAAAGCGACGGTGCCGCCTTTTTGCAAAATGGCGGCGGCTCTTTTAATATTTTCCGGAGAGTGGGCGCTAAAAACCCAACGAGATTGCGTCATGGGAAGAAACCCGCTTAGACCGGTTGACCGCTA
>JAHFFN010000026.1:0-815 GCA_023247915.1 Candidatus Omnitrophota bacterium | reverse complement strand
TCGGTGTGCTTGCCTTTAATGTCTTCATGGCGGCGAATGGCGCTCGTGGGAATATTGTATTCCTCTTGAAGAATGCGGATCACCGTGATCAAGGAGTTAAACTGCGCCTCAGAAAGTTCCTGACGGTTAAAATCTCCCACCATGCAAATCTGAATGTCATTGGGACGATTGGCTTTCACCTGACGATCCCAGCGCCAGCCCACTTCCACTTCCCCGTCCCCACTGTTGGTGCCATTGCCAATCACAAAATGATAAAACAGCCCGCCCATGTGTTTCATCGTGTGATAACGGTTAAACTGCTTGGCGCTTCCTTGAAGTGTGGCGCTGTGATGCAATGTGATTGTTTTCCATTCATACGAATATCTTTTAGCACCCACGCGCTTTTTAATCGCGTCCACATTCATCGGAGAGTACGGCGCTACCGCGGGAGCTGCCCCTTGCACAGGCACCCACAGACGTTGGCCGATCTCCAGAGCGCTGGGGTTGGTGATGCGATTGACCCGCATCAATTCATTCAAATCCACATTATAAAGTTTAGCGACATGATACAGGGTCTCGCCCTTGGACAACGTGTGATAAAAACCGCTGATTTGGGTAGAGGTGGGACCTGTGGGTTGAATCGGGGTATGCTTGGGCACGCGCGCGCAACCCCCGACAAAAACTAAAGAAATTAAAATAAAAAGAGCCAGGCAAGACTTTATCTTATTAGTGGGCACTGAGTACTTTCGGTTTTTCGGGTTGAAGACTGTCTATTTTTTTTTCGATACGGTCTAATTTGTCGTTCACGTCTTTAAGTTTTGTATCCACCTGTTTAA
>JAHFFN010000025.1:6931-22748 GCA_023247915.1 Candidatus Omnitrophota bacterium | reverse complement strand
CTTAGACCAGCTACCCGTCAAATGCCTTGGTGAGCCATTACCTCACCAACTAGCTGATAGGCCGCGGGCTCCTCCTCAATCGGAAGCTCTTGCGAGCTACCTTTGATTACCAAATCATGCGATCCGGTAATGTCATCGGGTATTAGCACCTCTTTCGAGATGTTATCCCCGGTTTGAGGGCAGATTGCCCACGTGTTACTAACCCTTCTGCCACTGTTCCTTGCGGAACCGTTCGACTTGCATGCCTGAACCACGCCGCCAGCGTTCGTTCTGAGCCAGAATCAAACTCTCCAATTGGTGTTACCTTATTATTGGTCTATCGTCTGGTCGACGATAGAATTGTTTGAGCTGACCAAATTATTGGAATTTCACGCTTGCTCAAAAAAATACGGAAAATTCCGCACTTTCAATGTAGTCTATTCAATTTTGAAAGAACAAAAATGCAAAAAAAGTTTTCGAGCGATGTGCCATTGTGCAACATCGTCGGTTTAAATGCAACTAAATTTTTATGTCAAATCTATAACTTCTTCGAACTTACGAGACAGCTCTCAAAGCGGAAGAATTGAACTGCTTGACTTCGTGAGATTATGCCATCCGACCCCAAGAGTGTCAAGCCCTTTTATTTAGAAACATTGACCTCAAATTTGGCCTCATGGGCGTCCACCACCGAGGTCGGTGTCTTCACCTGAAAATGGGAATCGGGCGCTATTTTTTCAGCCTCAATCAGAAGGCTACCGCTTTCCAGATCCAGCACGGTATTCTCTGTTTTGGCGGCTTCGTCATGATGGAATACTTTGAACGAGAACTCGGTTTCTTTTCGGACGGTCAATGTGGCTGTCTTTTTATTGCCCTGGGTCTCCACCAAAGCCTTGGAATCTTTCCCCGTTCTCATTTTATCGCCTTCATGCAATAGCGCATTCTCGGCCAACAACTTCCATTCTGTTTCCCCTGAGGGCATCACTTCGGCGGTGCCGATCATCGAAATTACTTTTGCTTCGCTGGTCATCGCTTCCGGCTTATCGCCCTCCGCCATTGAAATGGCGGGTAGAAAAGAAAAAAATAAAGCGGCGAATAACCCATGGGCTAAAAATTTAAAGGGATTGTTTCTCATGGCGTCGGCTCCTATAAAACTACTTTTTATTGTGGGAGAAAACTATTTTAAAAAAACTTTTTTTTCCGGCCTTAATCAACGGATTTTTACTGGCGTCCACCAGCGCCTTGGGGTCTTGCACCTTTTGCCCATCCACTGTCACGCCGCCTTGCTGAATCAAACGAAAAGCGCCGCTGGTACTGGTCTCGACGCCGGCAAGCTTTAAGATTTCCGCTAAGCCTAATTTTTCTTCGCTGACTTTTAATTCACTGGGATTCTCCGGATTTTGCTTGTCGCGGAAAACATGATTAAAATTTTCCTCTTCCTTTTCAGCGGCCTCTTTGCCATGCAAAAATGCGGTGAGAAGTTTCGCCAATTTGATCTTGGCGTCGCGCGGATGGAGCTTTCCAGAGCTAACGGATTTTTGAATTTCAGAACCGGATTCGTCCGTCAGTAAATCAAAGTAGGTCGGCATCAACGCGTCTGGAATGGACATTGCCTTGCCAAACACATCTCTGGCGCTGTCATTGATTGCGATGTAATTGCCAAGCGACTTTGACATTTTTTGCGTGCCATCCAACCCCACCAAAAGCGGCATTGTTATGACCACTTGAGGTCTTTGACCAAATTTGGACTGGAGTTCCCGACCCATCAAAAGATTAAATTTTTGATCGGTGCCGCCAAGCTCCACATCCGCCTTCACTTCGACGGAATCAAAACCCTGAAACATCGGGTACATAAACTCGCGTATCGAGATCGGCTGGTTGCTCTCCATGCGTTTTTCAAAATCATCGCGCTCTAAGATGCGTGCCACGGTGGTCTGTGAAGCAATTTTTCCGGTGAAATCAGCCAGCGACATTTTGCCCAGCCAATCATTATTTTTGACGATTTCAATTTTCTTGGGGTCTTTGTCTAAAATTTTAAAGGCTTGCTCTTGATAGGTTTTGGCATTTTTCAAAACTTCTTCTTGGGAAAGCGCGGGGCGAGTTTGCGTGCGGCCGGTCGGATCGCCAATCATGGCCGTGAAATCACCGATCAAAAGAATGACTTTGTGCCCGAGATCTTGAAACTGGCGGAGCTTTCTTAAAAGGACGGTGTGCCCCAGATGAATGTCCGGAGCGCTAGGATCAAAGCCGGCTTTGACGCGCAGAGGCTTCCCCTCTTTGAGCCTTTTCTCTAAATCAGCCCGGTCAATGACATCTACAGCGTTGCGGCAAAGAATATCGATTGGATTCATGCTAATAATGTAGCATCATCGGACCCCGTCCCAAAGCGTCTTTTTTTCAAACAAAAAGGGACACGTTAGGATTTTCTAACGTGTCCCTTTTTCTAGCTTTGGGACGGGGTCCGGTTAGTTAATTCTGCGAAACGCCCTTCGTGCTCAGAGCGATCTTCCGTGAAGGAATATCGATCTTGACGATGCGCGCCTGCAATTTCTTGCCGATCGGAAATGCGGCTTCGAGATTAGCTCCCGAAGAAAGATCGGTTTCAGAAATATGCAGCAGGCCTTCGACGTCTTTTTCGATTTCGACAAACACGCCGAAGCTAGCAACCTTCGTCACACTGCCCATTACCAGCGCGCTCACGGAAAGCTTGGAAGCGATTTCTTCCCAAGGATCCATGATCAGCTGTTTTAAGCCGAGCGATAATTTACGATTGGTCTGGTCAACCATCAGCACCACCGCGTCGAGCTCCTGGCCTTTTTTCAGGATATCTTTCGGGTGATTGACTTTGCGAGTCCATGACATATCGGACACGTGCACCAATCCATCAATACCCTCTTCAAGCTCGACAAACGCGCCAAACTCGGTGAGATTGCGGACAATGCCTTTGACCTTTTGACCGACCTGATAACGATTTTCAATGCCAACCCAAGGATTGGATTCGGTCTGCTTGATGCCGAGCGAGATCTTCTCATGCTCTTTATCAATGTTCAAGACCATCACGTCCACCGAATCGCCGGTCTTAAAGACTTCGGCGGGGTTGGTAACGCGCTTGGACCAGGAAATCTCAGAGATGTGCACAAGCCCTTCGATTCCGCGGGACAATTCGACAAACACGCCGTAAGGAACGACGTTGACGACTTTGCCCTTTTGCTTGGAGCCAACCGGGTGCTTCTGGTCGACATCGAGCCACGGATTGGAGTCGATTTGCTTGAGACCCAGAGACACCTTCGTGCTCTCTTTGTCAAAAGACAGAATCTTCACATCGATTTTATCGCCGACCTTCACGAGTTCAGAAGGATGGCTGATACGACCCCAGCTCATATCGGTGATATGCAGGAGTCCGTCGATGCCGCCCAAGTTGATAAAGGCGCCGAAGTCCGTGATATTTTTCACGACACCTTTGCGCACAGAACCCACTTCGAGCTCGTCAAGAATCTTGGCCTTGGATTCATGCTTTTCTTTCTCCAAAAGATCCTTGCGGGACACGATAATGTTCTTGCGACCCGGATTGATCTTCACGATCTTGACCTGAATGGTTTGACCCAACAGGGAATTTAAACTGCCGAATCCTTTTAAGAAAGCAAGGGATGCGGGCAAGAAAGATTCGACTCCGATATCCACCATGAGCCCGCCTTTGACTTTGCGGTTCACGCGGCCTTCGAGCGTGTCGCCTTCGCCGTATTGCTCAACGATGCGATCCCAGCCCTGGCTCTTCTCCGCTTTGCGGCGGGACAGAACGATGCGGCCTTTGATATCTTCCGTCTCTTCCAGAAGCACTTCGATTTCGTCGCCGATATTCAGCGCTTGGATCGAATCAAATTCATGCGCGGGAATAACGCCTTCGGATTTAAATCCGATATCCACCACGACTTCTTTAGTGGAAATAGAAATAACGCGACCCTTCACCACATGCCCTTGGCCGATACGGTGAAACGTACTCTCGTAATCGACCATCGAGCCTTCCGGCGCGCCGTCTTCTGAATCTGTGAACAACCTTTGTATGCCTAACAACATCATGACCTTCCTCCTCTTGGTGACGCGCTATTGGCGCCACCCATTCCGGACAACGGCGACCGAAGACGAACCGGTTAATCGGACTGCCGCGTAAATCCCGGAACTAAACTTTTTGTTCTTTCAACTTCTCAATTTCCCGCATGATTTTTTCCGCGACCGCTTCATAAGGACGTTCGGAACTCTTAAACTCTTCCTCGAGCGCCGGTACGAACGGCTCGCCAAAAACAACACTCACGGGGACACACTTAAAAAATTTTCTATTTCTCGGAAACGCTTCAAACGTTCCGTGAATATAAGCCGGCACCACAGTCGCCTGACTTTTCATCGCCAAGAAGCCGACGCCTCCCTCCGCGCTTTGTATCTTCCCATCCGCGGAACGGGTGCCTTCGGGAAAAACCACCGTGCATTTGCCTTCTTTTAAAAGGCGAATGAGATCCCGGATACTTCTAAAATCATCGGCTTCTGTTTTGATGGGCAACGCTCCGATAGACCGGAGCATCCAGCCAATAAAAAAAGCCTTGAATAAATAATCTTTTGCCAAAAAAGTCACATGGCGATCGAGCGAAATACCCAAGGCTGGCGGATCCAAAAAACTGGCATGATTGGCTGCTAAAATCACGCCGCGAGAGTCTTGCTCGGTGGGCACCTTCTCGGCGCCCACAAACTTAAACCTAAAAAATAGACGGTATAAAATATAAAGAACGCCGCGAACCAGGAAATAAACCAGCCTTGAATGCTTGCGGGACTGCATGTCAGCTGTTGACCGCCCTGACATGGGAGGGCTTCATAAGCGCGGTCATTTTATCAATGGTCTGGGGGATTGTCAACTCGCTCGTATCCAGGCGTATGGCGTCCTTGGCAGGCCTCAAAGCCCCCTCCTTTCGCTCAATATCCGTCTTATCGCGCTTTTGGATGTCTTTCATCACCTCGGCCATGGATACCTTCTTGCCTGTGGCCAAAAGCTCTCGTTGCCGCCTTCGAGCCCTCACCTCAGGCTTTGCCTCAAAATAGAACTTATAATCCGCCTTAGGGAATACCATGGTGCCAATATCTCGGCCTTCCATCACCGCCCCATTGGTTTTGCCCAGTTGACGCTGACGCTTGACCATTTCGCGGCGAATCAAGGCTTCTTGAGCCACATGAAAAACATTCTTGGTCAGCTCCGGCTCCCGGATCGCCTTACTGACATCTTTCCCGTCCAGAAATACTTTTTGTTTTAAGGGATCACGGCCTTTTAAATCGATTTTTGTTTTTTTAAATAAAGATACGATCTGTTTGACGTTTTTAAAGGGGATATTGAGAATCATGACTTTGAGCGTGAGCGCCCGGTACATCGCGCCAGTATCAATATAAGGAATGTTCAGATACTTGGCGAAGGCTTTGGCCGTCGAAGACTTCCCGCTTCCGGCAGGACCATCAATAGCGATAATGAGCTTTTTCTTCATTCATCGAAAGCGTCAAAAGAACGCTTGTTGGCACTGCGAATAAATTGGACAAGTTGGGAACGTTTTTTAGATTGAAGCGCGCGAGTCCATGCTTGCAAACTCTGGCTTAATGATTTCAAGGAAGGGACTAAGTTTTTTTGATTGGACAATAAAATATCCGCCCAAAGTTCGGGGTCTGATTTGGAAAGACGCGCCATATCCCGGATGCTGGGATTGGCGGCCGTCGCCCGCTTCCAGGCAAAGCTTTGAAATAACGCGAAAGAAAGCACGTGAGGCAAGTGGCTGGCTTTGGCGACCCACGCGTCATGTGTTTTGGGATCCGTTAAGATTGGTTGAGCTTCCAATGATTTCCAGAAACGATTGATGATCGCATTGGATGCCGCGACAAAACACACCGAGCCGCAGAACAAATCCGGTTCGGCATAACGAACGCCTGTTTTTTGAGAACCCGCCATCGGATGACAACCCACAAAAACACCTTTGGGCAGAACCTTGTCCGCGGCACGTTGAATCTCAAGTTTTGAGCTTCCGGTATCCACCACTAAAGCGCCTTTTTTAAGAAAGGGCTTTATCGTTTTAAACTGCTGTGCGATGGTGTAAACCGGCGTGCACAAAATAACCAGATCCGCGTCTTCGACCGCGTCCTTTAATTTTTTTGTGCCGATATCAATAGCACCGAGAGACACCGCTTCTTTCAGCGTGCTGTCCTTGCGCGAAACACCGATCACCCACTTCGCAAGCTTGCGTTTTTTGACAGCAAGCCCCACCGAGCCCCCAATCAGGCCGACGCCGATGATGCAGATTTTGTTGAATAATGGCTTCTTCAAATAGATCGCCCCACCGCCTTCGCGATTAATTTTAATTCGGTCATCAACGCATCGAACTTGGACGGCTTGAGCGCTTGAGGCCCGTCGCAAAGCGCCTGCTCGGGATCATCATGCACTTCGATAATGAGTCCGTCCGCGCCGACCGCGACCGCCGCCTTGGATAAAGGAGCGACATAGTCCCAGATACCGGAGCAATGGGATGGATCAATCACCACCGGCAAGTGGCTCAATTTCTTGATCACCGGCACCGCCGAGATGTCGAGCGTGAAACGTGTGGAATCTTCAAAGGTACGAATCCCGCGCTCGCACAAAATCACGTTGTGATTGCCTTCGGAGAAAATGTATTCCGCGGACAACAAAAAGTCCTTGATGGTATTGGCCATGCCGCGCTTTAAAAGAATCGGCTTGCGGGTTTTTCCGAGTTCTTTTAAAAGCTCAAAGTTCTGCATGTTGCGCGCACCAACTTGGATAATATCCGCGTATTTCAAGAAAAGCGGAAGATCACGAGGATCCATGATTTCGGTGACGATAGGAATTCCCGCCGCCTTTTTGGCGTCATAAAGGAATTTCATCCCCTTATCGCGAAGCCCTTGGAACGAGTACGGAGACGTGCGAGGTTTAAACGCGCCGCCACGAAGCACTTTGGCGCCGCTCTTTTTAACGATATTCGCAATTTTAAATAGACGCTCTTTATTTTCCACGGTGCAAGGGCCGGCCATGACGATCACCTTCTCGCCGCCAACTTCCACACCCGGAGCCACTTTGATAATGCTCGGTTCTTTGTGAAATTCCTTGGAGACAAATTTGTAGGGCTTCTGAATCGGCATCACACTTTCGACACCCGGAAACGCCTCAAACGGCTGAACGCGCGCAATGTCTTCTTCGCCGATCACACCGATAATCGTGCGCTCTTTGCCCGACGACAACATAGGCTTAAGGCCTAAGGCGCGAATTTTGTCTTCAATGTGCTTGATTTCTTTTTTACTGGCTCCCGGCTTTAAAACGATGATCATTTCATTCTCCTTTTAAGATTTGATTTAAATTTTTGATAAAACGTTCGTTTTCGGCTTTTTTACCGATCGTGACGCGAATAAATGTTTTAAGTCCCCACACGCCCATCGGTCTGACAATCACGCCGCTTTTTAAAAGCTTCTCATACACCGGCGCCGCGTCCACGCCCAGATCCGCCAGGATAAAATTAGTCGCGGTGTCTATCGTGCGGACTTTCAAGCGCTTAAATTCTTTTTCCAGATACGCGCGTCCGTCCGCCACCGCTTTTACGGATTTTTTAAGATGCGCCGTATCATCCAGCGCCGCCAACGCAGCCACCTGCGCCAAAAGATTCACGTTAAAGGGTTCTCGAACTTTGTTGAGGGAGTTGATCATCGCGGGGTCGGCCACCCCATAGCCCACGCGAAGTCCCGCCAGTCCATACGCCTTTGAGAAAGTGCGTGTCACCAAAAGATTGGGATACGCGCTCAAAAATTTGATTCCATCCGGATAATCTTTTTTAGCGGCCGCAAATTCAAAATAGGCCTCATCCAGCACCACCACCACATGACTGGGCACATTTTTTAAGAACGCCGCTAGCTGATCCTTACTCACATAGGTTCCTACCGGATTGTCGGGATTGGCGATAAAAATCAGTTTTGTCCGTGAATTAATTTTCGCCTGCATCGCCGTTAAATCGTAGTGAAAATTTTTCATCGGCACTTTGACCACGTGTCCACTTTCCGTCTGCGTGGCGATTTCATAAATCAAAAACGTGGGGTCGGCGATAATCACCTCGTCGCTCTCGCCCACAAACGCGCGCACCGCCAGCACCAACAACTCATCCGAACCATTGCCAAACACCAGCTGAGAACCCTCCACCCCCAGAATCTTTGAGAGGCGATTTCTCAAATAAAAACAGCCTCCGTCCGGGTAGCGGTAAATCTTGGAAAGATTTTTACGGATCGCGGCCAACGCCTTGGGCGAGGCTCCCATCGCATTCTCGTTGGAGGCCATTTTGATCGCGTTTTTTAAACCGTATTCGCGCTCAACCTCTTCGATGGGCTTGCCGGGTTGATAATTTTTGACCGCGCTCAGATTTTTTTTAAGGGTAGAAAAAAACTGCATCAAATATCTGCCTTCGGGTAGGAGCCCAATACTTTCATAAAGTTGCAGTTTTTCTCGAGGCCTTTGAGCGCCTGATCAATGCGGGTGTCCTGAACATGCCCTTCCAAATCCACAAAGAAGAAATAGCTCCAAACCTTTTTCTTGGAAGGCCGGGATTCGATTTTCGTCATGTTGATATTGGCCTTCTGAAACGGCACCAAAATATCATGCAGTGCTCCGACGCGATCCTTCACGGAGAAGACAATCGAAGTCCTGTCTTTGCCCGTCGGCTTGGAATCGTTTTTAGCGATCACAATGAAACGTGTCGTGTTGTTGGCGTTGTCTTCAATAGACGGCGCCGTGATCTTTAGCTGATACGCTTTGGCGGCCAGGTCGCTGGCGATGCAGGCGATCTCATCCTTAAACTGTGTGTGGCCGGCGACGTACTTCGCCGCTTCCGCGGTACTCGACGCGGGCACAAGCGTCGCCTTGGGCAGATTGGACTCTAGCCACAAGCGGCACTGGGCGAAAGCCTCGGGCTTGGAATAAATCTGATTAATTTTTTTAAGAGCGCTCGAATTGGAAAGCAAGTGATGCGTGATTCCCAAATAAAGTTCCGCGCAAATCTTAAGCGGTGATTCGATAAACATATCGAGCGTGTAATTGACGGCGCCTTCGGTTGAATTTTCAACCGGCACAACACCATAATCACTGCGACCGCGATCCACTTCCGCGAACACATCCGAAATATTGGCGCACGGCAGATAATTGACGGACGCGCCAAATTTCTTTTGGGCGGCTTGATGCGTAAATGTGAATTCGGGACCCAAGTAAGCGATGGTCACCGGCTTCTCAAGACTGATAGAGCTCGACATCACCTCACGGTAAATGGCTTCGATGGCCTGCGGTGTGAGCGGCCCCTTGTTGATGGACTTGAGGCGTTCCAACACCTCTTTCTCACGATGCGGCGCGTAAATCCCCTGCCCTTGCTTCAGCTTGATCTTGCCGATTTTTTTCGAGGCTTCGGCGCGCTCATTCAAAAGCTTGAGTATTTTTTCATCAATCGCGTCGATTAATTTGCGGACTTGATCCATGCTCATGAGGTCTTTTCCTCCTCCGGTCCGTTGTCACAACCCACCGCTCTCTGCTCTCCGGTTTCTTCAGGAAAAATATCGCGGCTTTCCGCCGGCAAAGACCCTTCCGTTAAACGCATCTCGGGAGGAAGCAGATTGGGATCCAAGTCTTTTTCGGTGAATTCCGGCAATGCCGGCAAGTCCTTGACGGAATTTAAACCAAAATGTTCCAGAAAACGATCGGTCGTGCCATAAAGCATCGGTCGACCGGGCACTTCTTTGCGCCCGACGATTTTGACAAGATCTTTTTCCACCAATGTTTTTAAGGCTCCGTCCACATTGACTCCGCGAATAAATTCCATGTCCGCGCGCGTCACCGGCTGGCGATACGCGATGATGGACAGCGTTTCCAGGGTTGCCTGGGATAATTTCTTTTTCTCTCGCTCTTGGTAGAAACGCTTCAGGTACCCCGCAAAGCGCGGATCCGTCACGATCTGAAAACCACCGGCGATCTCCACCAATTGAAATCCCCTCCCCTGCGACTGATAATCCGTCTTTAAAATCTCCAGGGCTTCGTTAATCTCTTTGACCGAAATACTTTCCTCAAACGCCTCGCGCAGCTCTTCGGTAGACAAAGGCTTTTCACTGGCAAATAAAACCGCTTCCAAAATAAATTTCAAATTATCGTCGCTCATCAATTCTCCTGTTGCCCGCGTTCGGCGGGGGATTGGATATTCCTAGTGATTTCAATTTCTCCAAAACGATCTTCCTGGCGCATCGTCACTTCCTTCAAACGAATAAGCTCAAGAAGCGCTAAAAAAGTGGTGATCGCTTCAAAGCGATTTTTGGCTTCCTTAAAAATCCGGCTAAATGAAACGACGGGCTCTTTGATAAGCCGGTCAAAAATTTCCTGCACTTTTTCCGCGACCGTGTATTCATCTTTGACGATCTGATGAAAAATGTCGCGCGGCATGTTTTTGAGCACCTTCGCCAACGCCGAAATCAAATCAAACAAAGACACACCGGTAAACGGGCTATCCCCGCCTTCTTGGGGCGGTAATTCCGGAAGCGCGCCTAGACGGGAAAATATCCCGCTCTGATTCTCTTCAAAACCTCTAAGCTGAGAAGCGACTTCTTTATAGGCTTTGTATTCCAAGAGACGCCGTACCAGCTCGGCGCGCGGATCCGCCTCTTCGGTATCCACCGTCGTCGGATCCGGCGGCAAAAGCATCTTGGACTTGATCTGCATCAAGGTCGCCGCCATGACCAAAAACTCTCCGGCCACTTCCAAATCCAAAAGTTCCATCAAATTCAAATATTCCAGATACTGCTCGGTGATGCGCGTAATGGGAATATCGTAAATATTCAACTCTTCCTGCTTGATGAGATAAAGCAACAGGTCGAGAGGCCCTTCAAATACTTCGAGTTTTATTTTGTAGCCCATAATTTTTTTAACGGATAGCGGGTAGCGTTTAGCGTGTAGGAAACAAAAGATTTTCTTTTGCTTTTCCTAAACGCTATACAAATGTAATATCTCTTTCACTTCCCTCATTGTGTTCTTAGCGACTTCCGCGGCTCGCGCATTGCCCTTTTTCAAAATAGTCCGAATCGATCCCGGGTCTTTCGCAAACTTCTCACGCCGCTCGCGAATAGGCCGCAATTTCTCCGCCAAAATATCGGCAAAATTCTTTTTGCAATCGGTGCAGCCTTTTTTGGCTCCCGCGCACCAATCATGCACCGCCGACACCGTCGCCTCGTCCGAAAAAATCTTGTAGTAGGAAAAAACATTGCAGTCTTCCGGGTGCCCCGGATCGCTGACTTTAATACGAGCCGGATCCGTGATCATCGACTGCACTTTTTTGCGAACCACCTCTTCGGTGTCCGACAAATTAATCGCGTTGCCGTAGCTTTTCGACATCTTCCGCCGGTCAATGCCGAGAATGCGCGCTTCTTTGGTCAAAAGCGATTCCGGCTCCGGAAAAACGTCTTTTTTATACAAGTGCTTGAAACGCCGTACGATTTCACGCGTGAGTTCCAAATGCGCCAGCTGATCCTCGCCCACCGGCACTTTGTTGGCTTTATACAAAAGAATATCCGCCGCTTGAAGCACCGGATATCCTAAAAAACCGAATGTCGTTAAATCGCGCCCTTCGATCTCGCGCAACTGTTCTTTGTACGTGGGATTGCGCTCAAGCCATCCCAGCGGCGTCATCATTCCTAAAATCAATCCAAGCTCCGCGTGCTCCGGAATTTGCGACTGGATAAAAATCGCGCTTTTTTCCGGATCCACTCCGCAAGCCAACCAATCCATCACCATCTCAATCGAATTTTTTTCAATCGCGGAAGGATTTTCGTATTCCCCCATCAGGGCGTGCAGATCGGCCACCATGAAAAAGCATTCATGGGACTTTTGCAGTGTTGCCCAATTTTCAAGGGCGCCGAGCCAGTGGCCCAAATGAAGGGGGCCTGTTGGACGCATCCCCGAAAGAACTCGGTTCATGGAAAACCTAAGTTAATAACAAATGACAAAATTCAAATGACAAAAATTTTTCATTTGTCATTTGCGCTTTGTCATTTGTCATTCTAATTTGCGGGCCTTCTTCTGGATCTCGTACACTTCAATGCGGTCGCCCGGGAGTATCTCGTCAAACTTGGAGACGCCGATACCGCATTCAAATCCTTCCAACACTTCGCGCGCGTCATCTTTAAAGCGCTTCAAGCTTTCCACCTTGCCTTCGTGAACTTTGACGCCGTTACGAATCACTCGGCACTGATGATTGCGAATAATTTTGCCTTTTTGCACGGAGCAGCCAGCAATCGTCCCCGCTTTGGAGACTTTGAATACCTGACGAACTTCGGCCATGCCGACAAACGATTCCCTGAGCTCGGGTTCGAGCAGACCTTCCATAGCTTTTTCAATCGCGGTTTTGACTTCGTAAATGATTTCGTAAAAACGCACGTCGACCATTTCACGGTTGGCGGCTTCTTTGGCCGTTCCGACAATGCCCACATGAAAACCGATCACGACAGCGTTAGACGCGACGGCTAGCATAACGTCGGACTCCGTGATATCTCCGCTACCGGTATGAATAATATTGAGACGTACATTCTTGGACTGAATTTTTCCGAGCGTCGCGCGAAGCGCTTCGACCGAACCTTGCACGTCGGATTTGATAATCAATTTAAGCTCTTCGACTTTGCCGGCTTTGACATCTTCAAACAAATGTTCGAGGGTGACATGCGCCATCGCGTCGCCGCCCTGTTCCAGGAAGTCCGCGTTTTTCTTTTCAAGAATTTCTTTAGCGGTCTTTTCGTCTTTGACCACATAAAAACGGTCACCGGCTTTGGGAACACCGGACAAACCTAAAATAGCCACCGGCATCGAAGGCAGCGCTTCTTTGACGCGGTGTCCGCGATCATTGATCATCGCGCGCACTTTGCAGTGAAAAGGTCCCACGACCAACACATCGCCGACACGCAAAGTGCCATCCTGCACCAGCATTGTCGCCAACACACCGCTGTCTTTAGAGAGCTCGGCTTCCACCACCACGCCGGAGGCCATCGCGGAAGGATTGGCTTTGAGTTCCAAAAGTTCGGATTCCAGCGCCAGCATTTCCAAAAGTTCGTCAATGCCCTGGCCGGTTTTGGCGGACACGCCTGCCATGATGGTTTTGCCACCCCATTCTTCGGCCATAAGCCCGTGTTCCATCAATGATTTTTTAACCCGATCCGGATTGGCGGATGGCAAATCGATTTTGTTGATCGCGACAATGATAGGCACATTGGCCGCTTTGGCGTGATCGATGGCTTCAATCGTCTGAGGCATCACGCCGTCATCCGCAGCCACCACTAGCACGACCACGTCCGTCGCTTTAGCACCACGAGCACGCATTTGCGTAAACGCTTCATGACCCGGCGTATCCAAAAAGGTCACCGCGCCTTTGCCTTCCAGAAAAACCTCGTAAGCGCCGATATGCTGCGTGATCCCGCCCGCTTCACCGGCGGCTACCTTGGTTTTGCGAATCGCGTCCAAGAGTGACGTTTTTCCATGATCGACATGACCCATAAAAGTCACGATAGGCGCGCGAGCCACCAAAAGCGCTTTGTTTTCTTTAGAAATTTCTTTGGCAGAATCTTCTAAATTTTCCGACGTTGCTTTTTGTTGTTCCGCCTCAAAACCAAGCTCCGCGGAAATCTTGGCGGCCATTTCAAAATTGATCGCCTGATTGATATTGGCAAAAATACCTTGCTTGATTAAACGCTGGATCAATTCGCTGGGATTGATCGATAATTTGGCGGCCAATTCTTTAACAACAATCGTCGTAGGAATTTCAATTTTTTTGACTTTTTTAATTTCAGGAGTCGGAACTCTCGCCGGAGCCACATACGCCGGTGTTGCTGCGGGAGCCGCAGGCGTCCCAGAAACGACTGGCGCAGAAACCGTTTGAGGCGTTTCATTGACGATTGGTTTGGGAGCTGTTTTTTTAATTTCTTGAACCGGTGTTTTAATTTTCGGAGCAGCCTGATGTGCCGAACTACTGTGCGCCGAGGAAGGCGCGGAATAAGAAGAAGTCGAAGGCGCCTGAGGCGTTCTTTTTGGTGCTGATTCATTTGAAGGAGGTGTCGCCGGTTTTTTCGCGGCCACAGCTCGCTGAATCAAAAATTGTTCTTTGACGCTTTTGATGGATGGGGCTGACGGTGGCGCTACTGGCGCAGCCGCTGGTTTTACTGGAGTTTCTGTTTTTGCGGTGGAGACGGGCGGTTTGGATTCAATCTTAGGGGGTGTTTTTTTGGGTGACGCTTTAACCGCCGACACTTTGGTGGTTTTTGGTTTTGACGCACCTTTTACAGAAGCCGTCGCTTTAGTCGCTGGTTTTGTGGATTCTTTCTCGGCTTTCTTGCGAACGGTCATTTATTCCTTTCCCTCTTCTAACTCTGAAGCCGGACTGGCAACGCCATGAACGGAATTCAAAATCTTTTCGATCGTTTTCTTACCAATCCCCTTCACCGCCAACAACTCTTCTTTGGAGGCTTTCTTCAAATCTTCCAGTGTTTTGAAACCCGCTTCGGCAAGCGCCTCGGCTGTTTTTGGGCCAACGCCGTCAATGGCTTCCAAACCTTGCGGCGCCGCTTCCGTTTCCGCGCCCTCTTCCGTCTGAGGCATGATCTGACTTTCGAGCTTTTCTTTAACAACATCTTTCTTGGAACGAATGTCGATAGACCACCCGGTCAATTTCGAAGCCAGGCGCACATTCTGCCCGTTTTTTCCGATCGCCAGGGACAGTTGATCATCGGCCACCACCACTTCGGTCTTTCTTTCTTCACGGCTAATAATCTTCACCGAGGACACTTCGGCGGGACTGAGCGCGGCCTTGACGAATTCTTCCACATCCTCGCTCCAGCGAACAATATCAATCTTTTCTCCCTGCAATTCTTTGACGACACCTTTCACGCGTGAGCCGCGAACACCGACGCAGGCACCGACGCAATCAATTTTGTCATTCTTCGACCAAACCGCGATTTTGGTGCGATCCCCGGCTTCACGCGACACGGACTTGATTTCCACCATGCCGTCCGAGACTTCAGGAACTTCCATTTCAAATAAACATTTCACAAAACCCGCGTGGCTTCGCGATAAAATAATTTGAGGGCCTTTCGCGGTCTTAGAGACTTCTAAAATGTACGCGCGGATCGAATCCCCTTGATGATAATTATCCCGCGGAGACATTTCGCGCTTGGGCAGCACTCCTTCAGTCTTTCCCAGATCCACTAGAAGCGCACCCTTTTCAAAACGGTACACGGTGCCACTGGCGATCGATTCGGCTTTTTGATTGAATTCATTGAAAATCACATCGCGTTCGGCTTCGCGGATTTTCTGAAAAATAACTTGTTTGGCGGTCTGTGCCGCGATACGGCCAAATTCATTGGAAACGATTTCTTTGCCGTCGGAGTAGGTGCGGATCTTGCCGGTGACCAGGTCAATCTTGACTTGAACATCCTTGTCTTTGTCGTGCAGTACTTTTTTAGCAGCGGAAACCAGCGCGGCTTCGATGGACTCGATCAGCACTTTGCGGCTGATGCCTTTTTCGCGTTCGATATTTTCTAAAACTGTGATTAGCTCGGTGCTCATAGTCAGCCTGTTTATTTTTTAAATTTAAATTCTCGTCTCGCCTTCACCATCATGTCCCAGCGGACACTCAATTCTTTACCCCGAAAACGGGATAAATTTCGAAACTGAAGCATGCCTTCCGAAAATCCCGCCAAATCCCCTTCATCGTCCAACACGCGGCCGGCCTCATCGCGGTACACAAAACGTAAGCGCCCG
>JAHFFN010000025.1:0-6921 GCA_023247915.1 Candidatus Omnitrophota bacterium | reverse complement strand
TAAAATCTTTCTCGGTCTTGAGCGGCCGATCCAACCCGGGACTGGAAACTTCTAAAAAGTAGCGCGAAGCAAAAAACCCTTGAGAGCCTTCCGTCTGAAGCTCGTCAAAATAAGCCCCCAGGCGGCGATTGATCTCGGCGCAATCTTCGAGAGTGATTCCCCCCGACTTGTCCGCCGTTACCGCCAACACCTGGCGCCCCGAAGATCGTTGCAACGAAATATCAACAAGTTCCGCCCCGAGCTTTTCGATTTGAGCTCGAATCTCCGGCAACCTATTCTCAATTTCAAGGGGCAACATCGTAAATCCTTATAAAACAAAAAAAGTGGGCTTCTACCCACTTTGCTAAAGCACTACTAGTTACGGAGTTACACTAACAAAACTAAGCTATTTTGTCAATATTTTTAAGGATTTCGGACTCGAGTTCTGCGAGGGGAACTAGCGTCATTTCACCGGTTTTTCGGAGCTTAATTTCCGCCTGGCCATTCTTCAGGTTTTTAGAGCCTAAAATGACGCGGAGCGGGATGCCTAACAGGTCGGCATCATTGAACTTAAATCCAGCTGTCTCAGTGCGATCATCCACCAAGATGTCGATCCCTTTAGCCTTTAAAGACTCTGAGCTGAGCAAGGTTTCCGCGATTTCTTGAGACTGCGTGTCCTTAGGATCCATCAAAATCACTTCCAGCTGAAACGGCGCGATATTCTTAGGCCAAATAATACCTCTGTCATCGGCATGCTGTTCAATAGCGGCCGCTAAGATCCGGTTCACGCCGATCCCATAACAACCCATAATCATCGGGTTTTCTTTGCCGGCGGCATCCAGATAATGTGCCTTTAGCGGAACGGAATAGCGGAGATTGAGTTTAAAAATATGACCCAACTCAATAGCTGTCTTGAAATGCAATTGGACGGGCTTTCCGTCAACCTCGCCCATATCCCCTTCGGCGGCATGACGAAAATCACCGACTTGCTTTTCATCACTCTTAATGTCACCAAGATTCATATTCACACGGTGACGGTCGTGCTCGTTCGCGCCGGTCACAAAGTCTTTCATTTCAAGAACATCTTCATCGATATACGTTTTGAGTTTTGTGCCAAAGGGTCCTGAAAATCCAAACGCAAAACCCAATTTTTCAATCGATTCGCGAGAAGCCATAAAACAACCAGGCTCAACTTTTCTAAGTTTATATTCACTCACTTCGTGATCACCGCGAATGAGCACTTTAAAAAAAGTATCATCTTTTCTTTGATAAATCATTGTCTTCAAAATATCTTTAGGTGACTTGTTGAAAAACTTGGCGATACTTTCGACGCTGCTATGACCAGGGGTGGATTCTTCCTTGAATTTTCCTTCTGGCGCATTATCCGGAAACGCCAAACCTTTTAATTTCCTAGCGGCCATCTCAACACTCATCACTTTGCCGCCATCCCCATACTGAACCATCCAATCTTCGCCCGCATCTGAAAACAAAATAAATTCCTGGGATCCCGAACCGCCCATCGCGCCCGGATCCGCCAGCACAATGTGAAAATCAAGGCCGCAACGGGTAAAGATTTTTTTATACGCTTCTTTCATCGCGTCATAGGTTTTATCCAACGAGCCATTGGAGGTGTGAAAACTGTAAGCATCCTTCATGATAAATTCACGACTGCGAATCACGCCCGAACGCGGACGCATCTCGTCGCGAAACTTCGTCTGGATCTGATACAACGTGACCGGCAATTGTTTATAGGAATGAATCTCGCGGCGCGCGAGATCCGTGATCACTTCTTCGTGGGTGGGACCCAGCACATTTTTTTTGCCGTGCCGGTCTTCAAAGTGAATCATGTCCTCGCCCAGAATCTCATAGCGTCCGGACTCTTTCCAAAGCTCCGCCGGATGAATAGCCGGTAAAAGCAATTCCATCGCGCCCGTGCGATTCATCTCTTCGCGCACAATGGCGGTGGCCTTTTGAAGCGAACGAAGCCCGAGCGGCAAATAAGAATACGTGCCGCTGGCGAGTTTACGAATCATGCCCGCGCGGAGCATCAGGCGATGACTCTTGATCAGCGCTTCTTGCGGCGTTTCTTTTAAGGTGGGAATCAGGTATTGAGACCAGCGCATGTTATTTTCCTAAAATTTTATGCACCCATTTTAGCAAATGATCGATAATTGCGAAACGATGCACGTCCTGGAGAATCACAAACGCCATGAGGCCTAAAAGGAGAAACATGCCGACCTGTGTCATGCGTTCTTTGGTAGATTCCTTGAGCGAAGATCCTTTGAGGCGCTCGATCACGATAAAAAGAACATGTCCCCCGTCCAGCACCGGGATCGGCAAAAGATTAAGCACAAAAAGACTGACGCTGAGCGAGCCCATAAATGAAAGAAGATAAAGAATGCCCATGTGCGCGGCTTCCTGCGTCATAAAGAAAATCCCGATCGGGCCGGTAAGCGAATCTTTGAAAGGCATGGATCCGGTCACCATCATCCACAGAGACATAAAAATCATCCCGGACATCTCAAGCACTCTTCTGGCGCCCAAATAGAAAGACTCAAAAAACCCGCTCCTAATGTACGTCACATCATTTGAAGGCGAAATCCCCACAAAAGACACCGAATGTTTTTTCCCAAAAACATCACCGAGCTCGCGCATCTCCGGCTTTAGATTAATTTCCAAAGTCTCTTCCCCGCGCTGGACGGAAAACACGATCTGCTCCTGCCCGCCACGCACCACCGCCAGCACTTCGTCCCATTGTTTGACCGGATGGCCATTGAGGCTCAAGATTTTATCGCCGTCCTTTAAACCGGCGGCGGCCGCGGGTGCTCCTTCAAGCACCTTGCCGATTTTACTGGTCGGCATTGGCTGTCCGGCCATAAAGATGAAAGAAAAAAAGACAAAAGCCAACACCGCGTTCATCACCGGCCCGGCAAAAACCACCATAAACTTTTGCAGCAAAGACTTGGAGTTAAATTCCCATTCCTTCCCGGTCGCCTCCTCGGCACTTTCCCCGGCCATCTTGACAAATCCCCCCAGCGGCAACAGCGAAAAACAAAATTCAGTGTCCCCGATTTTTTTTCCAAAAATCACAGGCCCGAAACCAATTGAAAACTTCTCGACCTTGATCCCCACCCAACGGGCGACGATAAAATGTCCAAACTCGTGCACAACCACGAGCACACTCAACACAGCGATAAAAATTAAGGCGCTTAGCATAGGATTAGACGGCTCCACAACATTTTTTAGTTTCCTCCACGGCCCATGCGTGAATGGATTGAATCTCTTCAAGATTGGGTCGGCTCACGTGACGATGACGCGACAATACTTTCTCGATCACACGAGGAATATCCAGAAAATGCACTTTATCATCGAGATACGCGCGCACCACCGTCTCATCGGCAGCACTCAACACGCACGGCGCACTCCCCGACTGCTTGGCCACCGCGTAGGCGAGATCCAAGCAAGGAAATTTTTGACGATTGGGCGATAAAAAATTAAAAGAATGGATCTTGGTCCAATCCAAACTCATCGACGGCGCCGAAAAGCGCTCAGGATGAGACAGCGCATGGCGAATCGGCAAACGCATGTCGGTAACACCGAGTTGAGCCAGCACGGAACCATCTTGAAACTCCACCATCGAGTGAATGACCGCCTCGGGATGAATCAACACGTCGATTTTTTCGACCGGCATTCCAAAAATCCAAGCCGCTTCGATAATCTCAAGGCCTTTATTCATGAGCGTCGCCGAATCCACCGAGATCTTCTGCCCCATTTTCCATCGCGGGTGATTGATCACCGTTTCTTTGGAAACGGTTTGAAATTCCTTTTCCGGCGTTTCGCGGAGCGGCCCGCCAGAGCCGGTTAAAATGAGTTTTTTTACGTCGTTGACGGATTGTCCTTGCAGGCATTGGAAAATCGCATTGTGCTCGCTGTCGACCGGAATTAAAGAAGAGGCGGGGTTATTTTTCAAACATTCCATGACAAGCGAACCGGCCATCACGAGAATCTCTTTGTTGGCCAGCGCCACGCGCTTGCCGGCACGAAGCGCACCCATCACCGATAAAAGCGAACTCGTACCGCTGGAGGCCGCCACCAAAATATCGGCATTCAAATAGGCGGAAAAACTTTTGAGCGTGTCTTGAGGCGTAAAAACTTTGACGCGTCCGGCGTATTTTCTAGAAATCGTGTCCGCCGCCGCGGCATCTTCCAAATAAACCGCCTTCGGAGAAAATTCCTCGATCTGTGCACTGAGCGTTTCCACGTTGGATGAAACGGCCAGACCCAGCACACGGAAATGGCTCGCATGCTCGCGGATCACATTGAGCGTGTTGACGCCCACAGAGCCTGTGGAGCCTAAAATCGTGACGGTTTTAGGTGTCATAGATAAATTTTCAAATGAAAATAAAATAAGGGGGCTGTAAAAAGAACGCTATCCACCGCGTCCAAAAATCCGCCCATCCCCGGTAACACCGCTCCCGAGTCCTTGGCGTGGCAACAGCGCTTCATGAGAGATTCGGACAAATCACCGATTTGTCCGATAACGCCGATCGCCGCTCCCAAAAGCAAGGCATGCACCCAGCCAAAGGATAACGGCAAGTAAGGCCGTAGTAGCAATGAAACAATAATACTGCCTAAGAGGCCGCCGATGGCGCCCTCCACTGACTTTTTGGGGCTGATATGCGGAATCAGCTTATGGCGGCCAAACTTGGTGCCCACCAGATACGCGCCAATATCCTGGAACTTGGTCACTAAAAGAAGATACGCAATCCAAATCACCCCGCCCTCCATAAAGCGGATACGAATCAAATAACTTAAAAACCAACTCACATACAAAATGCCAAACAAGGTCAGCGAGATGCCGATCAGCGCCTGTGGATCTTCTTTACGGAAAAACTGTAAAAGAAATAAAAAAAGGCAGCCAAAAATCAAAAACAATACGTCTCCGGACTGCGTCATGCCAAATTCCAGATACACCATCGCCGGAAGCGTCACTCCCATGCTGATCCCAAAAAAACGGTTAACCGGCACGCCGCTGTCTTTTAAAAGAGAGAAAAATTCATGGAGCGCGAAAGCCACAAAGAAAGCGACTTCGATCGCGAAGTAGAGAGGGCTTTTAAAAAAAAGAATGTACGCGGTGAGTCCGGTTAAAAGAGTACTGGTCACGATGCGTTTTAAAAGAGTCTTGCTCATCCGGCCACCTCTTTCTTCCCGCAGACATCGCCAAAACGCCGTTCGCGCTTTTGGTATTCCGCCAGCGCTTCCAAATAATCTTCTTTGGTGAAATCCGGCCAATACTTTTTAGTGATGTAGATCTCGGAATAAGACAATTGCCATAAAAGAAAATTGGACAGGCGCATTTCACCGCTGGTGCGGATCAAAAGATCCGGGTCAGGAATCCCGGCGGTGTACAGACGTGAGGTAAAGAGCTCTTCACTCACCTCTTCGGGATTGACACGATCCGTCAACAGACCGCGCACCGCGTCTAAAATCTCAGCCCGGGATCCATAATTCAAAGCGAGATTGAGCGTCAATTTTCGATTGTGCCGCGTAAGCTCGATGGCTTCTTTTAATTTTTTGAGTGTGTAAGGCGGCAGAGCATCGATGCGGCCGATCGCCTTCAGGCGCACCCCTTCTTTGACGAGGCTTTTGACTTCTTTATCAATAAAAAAATTAAGGAGCTCCATCAAAAGATCGACTTCTTCTTTGGGACGCTTCCAGTTTTCCTGGCTGAAAGCGTAGAGCGTCAAAATCGGCACACCAACTTCCAGCGAGGTCTTGACGATTTCGCGGACGGTTTCGACACCGGCTTTGTGACCGGCGATGCGAGGCAGACCCTTCTCATTGGCCCAACGCCCATTGCCATCCATAATGATGGCGACATGCTCGGGGAGTTTATGGAAGGTTTCCACGGACTATTTTTTATTTCTCATAGAGAGGGTTTGGTTTTCATGGGAGCCCACCGATAAAATGGTGATGGGTGCCGAGACAAGCTCGGACAAACGCGCCAAATATTTCTTAGCTTTCTCCGGAAGCGCGCTGTAACGCTTGATCTGAGTCGTGTCTGACAGCCAGCCGGGATGCGTTTCGTACACTGGAGTTCCTTTGGTCTGCACTGTCAGGGATGCCGGGAAATTGCGATAGAGCTTCCCGCGATAACGATACCCGACGCATATTTTGATTTCTTTGAGATTGTCGAGAACATCGAGTTTGGTCACGGCGATTTCATCAATCCCGTTAACCATGCAGGAATATTTCACGAGCACCGCGTCAAACCAACCGCAACGCCGAGGACGGCCGGTGGTCGCGCCAAATTCCATGCCCTTCTTACGAATTTCTTCCATGAGTTTGGAGCCAAACTCCGTCGGAAACGGCCCTTCGCCGACCCGCGTGGTGTACGCTTTGACGACGCCGATCACTTTATCGATAGCGGTCGGAGGCACTCCGCTGCCGACAGCCGCGCCGCCGGAAGTCACGTAGCTCGAAGTCACAAACGGATAGGTGCCGTGATCCACGTCCAGATGCGTTCCTTGGGCGCCTTCAAATAAAATATTTTTCTGTTGGCCGATCGCCTCATGCAAAAAAACCGTCGAATCGGTGATATAAGGCTTCATCCGCTCGGCATATCCTAAATACTGAGCGTGAATCTCTTTAAATGAGAGGCCTTTAAAACCGTAAATCTTTTTGAAAATTTCATTTTTTTCCGCGAGGCTTCGTTCTAACTTCTGACGGAACAAATCCTTGTCATACAAATCAACTAGGCGGATCCCCGAACGCAGCGCTTTGTCGCCGTAGCTGGGGCCAATGCCACGTCCCGTCGTGCCGATACGAACCAAACCTTTTTTATCTTCACGCAAACGGTCATACACACGATGATACGGCAAAATCAGATGAGCGCGCTCACTGATCCAAAGACGGCCTTTGACATGAAATCCTTTTTCTCCA
>JAHFFN010000069.1 GCA_023247915.1 Candidatus Omnitrophota bacterium | reverse complement strand
TCAAAAATCATTCCTTCTTGAAACTTCCAGGTGTGACGTGGGTGATTATCGCGCAGATGCTCTGCCAAAGATCTCAAGAAAGCCCGGGCATCAGGCTTTTTATACCCAAGAACATTCACCACAAATTCAGCAAAGCGTGTTTCTTCGTCCTCGTACTTGCCTTCCGGCAAAGGAAGAATCCCATTAGCGGCGACCGCAGCAGGAGCCTTTAAACCAGCCTTTGGCGCAGGCGCCTTAGCTTGTTTTTTGGACATCACCTCAGCAAGCTTGAAATCAGCGGCATTCGTTGTCAGGAAATCCATGTGAGAATCATTGGCCGCCCATTGAGACATCGCAAGGCCAAATACTTTTAATTCATCCACCAGCTCCGAAAGAATTTTACGCTTGTTTGGAATTTGCTCCAAGGGCAACAAATGAATCAAAAGACGATTTCCCGAGTCAACACGCGTCGTCCTAATTTGAATACCCGCCTCTAGCAAAGCTTCGAACTTTTGACGCAGCCCGACAGTTTCTTTTGCGACAGGCGCTACCGGCTTAGGAGCTGATGTCGTCCGTTCAATCTCCGCGAGCCTTCTTGCGATCTGCTTAACTGTGTCTGGGGCTCCTTCGGAAGCGTCTCCAAATCGAATGGCAACCTCTCGAATCAGCATCTCCAATGTGCTTAATTCCAAAATGCCTTCATATTGGCTTTCATGCGCCGCCCATAAATCGGCATTGGGACTATTCTCTAACGCGTCCATTTCGTCTTCCACCAAATCTCTTTGTCGAGAAGAACCGTGATATCGATGTGAAATAGGCGTGAGCCTATTTCCGTTGATAGAATGATCCGCCTCACGCAATTCAGGATGCCGGCGAAGCAACGCGACAATCATAGGCGTCCTGGCTTTCGCCAACGCCTCTTTTTCTCCCGCCTGCGGATTTTTTAAATAAGCCTCCAGCGTCGCTAAATATTGACGGGCATACTTCTCCCCTACTTCATAGGGATGGGCGAAAGACTTTCGCTTCCCCGGAACAGGATAAATTTGAGCTTCCACTGAATACTGATCTTGATATCCTCCCTCCACTATAAAATATTCATTGACGGCTTGCCACATCCAATCGCCGGTTGTTGTACCACCAAAAGCTAGGGTTATTTGATCTTTAAGCGCTAGAAGAGTTTCGCGTGACGCTACAAATTTTAAACTTCCGTCGCTCATCAACACGATCCGCTTAAATGCAATTCCAGGGAATTTGATATTCCCGCTCGAGCCGCCCAGCATTGTTTCTGCCCTCGCCATTCCGCCACTACCGGTCACAGAAAAGGCCACCGTCTGTAAATAGGGGTTTTGCATCCCAAAACGGATCTGCCTCTCACCCTCCCAATTACTAAAACCCATGGAGCCGATTCCAAGAGTTGTTCGCCAGTTATATTTAACGTTACGCTCAAAACCGCCATTCTCGTAATCCACAGGGCGGTCCATGGGGCTGAAATACTCGTCGAGCGTCGATCTAAGAGCCATCGCCGCTTCTTTCACATCAAACTCCGCCAACCGCGCGCCACGGATTACGTTTTCAGTTTCGATGAGTTTATTTACATCAATGCCGAGCGTTACAAGCTCCTCGGATCTGGTCATTGCTTCGTCAATTGCCGGAAGAGCGTCTTGACCGACGGCCTCCAAGCTTTCCCATTTTTGCAAGATAATGAAAATAGTGGCGAGCATTTTGGGGTCTGGATCAAAAATAGCTTTAGCTCTATCAGCAACTGTCTGATTCAATCTCTCTTGGGCAAGCTTCAAATGTTCCGGAGGCAATTCCGCGCCTGTAGGACTTGAGGAGGCGATACTCGTCATAAATTGAGCCTTAAGATCCAGGATGTCATAAAGCGCCTCGGCAGCTAACTTTTTAATGGCAGGGTTCGGATCAGACAAGCCACTAACCAGGGGCGGAATGGTATTCTCTTTATCTTTGTGCGCGAGATTTTTTAAAGCCAATTTAATTGCGGCAGAGCCGCCGGCTTGTTGGAAAACATGAGAGGAACTGTAAACGTCGAGCATGTAAGGAACCACGCCACCGACACCCATCTGAGTAAAGGCCGTCACAACCGCTTCAAATAAAAGTCGTACGCGATTTTCGCTAAGAGCGCGGCCGGATGTCTTGGGAGCCGCCCTCTTGACTGTTTCAGAACGATTTCCCAGTAGTAACATTTTGACTGATATGATGTTTTCCTCCCCGACGGCTTCTCGCGAAGCGGCCTGAGCCCTATCTTTTAATGAGACCAAAAATCTAGCCAATTCGTTGACAAGTTTTTGGGGAACTCCCGCATAGACTCCCGTCTCGTCTACGATCCCAATCTTGGCAAGACTTTGAATGGCTTCGAGCGCCGCATCATTATCCTCTTCCTTCATTTTTTCCAAAAGAAAATCCGTGGCCGCGTGACTGCGAAGATCTCCCAACAAACGAATATTTTCCAGTCTCTTTTCTCGATCCACTGTCGAGCCTGAAGCGGAGATAATCGCCTTCACTCGTAGAGCCAACCGCTTCTCCTCAGCCTCATCGCGAGGGACATCCGCAAGTCTGGCACCGGCACGAGTATGGACGTCTAGATAAACATACGCATCACTCTCCAAGCGCAAATCAGTGACTTTGACGCCGACTCTTTCGTCGCTACTAGTGAAAGGCACAGGGACAAATTTAACAACTGTCTTTTTTTCTCTTTTATATTGTTCTCCCTTGACCTTCACCCATTCAATCCCTGTTGTCATTTGCAAAACCCTATAGGAAGAAAGCATCGCGGGAGGAGGGTCTTCTTTGCGAGCAATGGCAATGTGAAGCTTGGTTTCAGGCAAATACTCGTCTCTTTTCAAATGAATCACGTAGCCATTGCCTAAATCGTAGGGTTCCGCCACTTTCACGCCTTGTGGCAAATGGATTTGACACTGCTTAGTCTCGTTGGTATGAGTAGCTTCCGCGACTGTTTTGAGTATGGCTTGATCTGATTCCGTTTCGGAACCAGAGATAAAAATGCTTATTTCTTGTCTCAAAGATTGCCAATATTCTTTTGCGTTGATAGAAAGCGAATGCATGCTTAGTGCTAGAAAACCCTCACCTTTAAACATCTCTTTTATCAAGGCTTTTTGAAAAATCTCTTCGGACAAATATCTTGCTTTGCCAAGCCCGTTATTTGCTTTGGTATCCCAAATTCTTAACGAATGAATCTCAACCATAAACCCTTCCCCTTCTTCCCTAATCCTGAAAAGTTTTTCAATATCCTGTGTATCCCAAGCACTCATGTTGGGAACTATTTCAAAACGAGGGAGACGTCGTGTAGGAATGAAAGGTCCATATTCCTCAAACCACTCATTCAATCTCCGCACAAGTCTTCCTTGAGAGGATTGATCTTGAAGAGTTTTCTCTGTCACACTCATCGCTTCTTCCGCAGGAGGCTCAGCGGAAGGGACTTGCAATTTCAGCGCCGATGATGCTGGGGTCGGGGCAACTTTCGCGACTAATCGAACACGCGGCGCGGCCTTAGGCGCTTCCGAAGCCGTTGGGACAAAAAACTTGAAAGAGCTAGCTTGCTCTTCTAGGTACTGTGGCGAAACAAGGCGAATATGAAGCTGTTCTAAGGAATCAAGAACAGGTTGTTGCTCGTTACCGAGAAATTCCACAAGCCCCTGCTCGACTCCAAAATAAACATAGTCGTCTTGATCATACGCGATTCCATGAAATCCTATAAAACGATCGAATGGCTGCTCACCCGCCAAAGATAGTTGGATGCCGTTTTCTGTAACACCAACATAATGTCCATAAATGCTGTAATAAAATCTTCCGTCGTTCATGCGCACAAAGCCGGCAAACTTTTCCGAGAACGGTTCTTCGCCGGGCGTAAGCGAAATCACTTGGATCGGCTGCTCTTGCAGAGTCGTCTCTTCCACTGCCGCCCCTTCGAGTTTTCCGGCCAAAGCCTTCAGAAACTCAGGCGAAACCGCCAGACGGGCACCCGCACCCAAACCAACTCCCCCAACAATTACGCTATATTTAAAACCACCATCTCGACGGATTGTGTCGAGATCGACAAAGCGAAGCAGTCCCTCTCCAATATTGAGGACGCCTTTAGGAAACGCGGGAAGTGAGTGATGACTGGCAACAATGTATAAATTGGCGGAGCCGGCCGGCGGCACAAACGCCACATCTCCACTTGGCTTCGGTAAATCCTGTCCAAACGGATTGTAATAAGGCCCTGAAGCAATGCCTTGGATATAGCTAGCAGAAAACGAAACTGTTCTCCGTTCTCGATGCAATGTCACCATATTATCCGATGGCCGATAGACAAGCGCGACATAGGCCTGATCCTTCGGATCCATAGTCTCTGAAAGAATAAAGATAATATCGCCCTGATGTTGTTTCCTGGGCAAATGCAGTAACTCAGCAAAATTCTCAAGGATCAGCTGCCCCTCGCTTTTAATTTGTTGCGTTTTGTCCGGAGCTGATAACAGACGATAACCGTTACTGCGCACCAGCTCGTTGAAACGCACGAAATGCGCTGACTTAGTTGCGTCCACCTCTTGCAATTGTCGATCCGAAACATTATGAACCACAAACAGACGGTGCTCTTTATCACCCGAACCAGGCCGTCCGGTAGCGATACCCTCGATCAAGTTTCTTCCCAAAGGAACGACCTTGCCAAAGTGATAAAACGTGATTTCTCCTCTTTGATTCAAGGACAGCCCGCCAAAACTCTCCGATAATAAGTCCGAATGTCTTCTCGCGGATCCAGCAAAGGCAATAACCTTCTCCCCTTCAACATCAAATGGCATACAGCGCGTATGCTCCGCAAATTCATAAAAAATCATGGCTGGCTTAATAGCGTGATTTAAAAAATCAGCCAATTCACGCACGCTATCCACACTGTCAAATACGTTATAAAGCCTGCGCCGAGGATTTTCGGGTTGGCTTGAGTCCACGATAGCCAACATAGGATTGGATGCTTGGTCTTGCTGGACGCCATGTCTACTCCTACGTCTGGGCGGCTCAATGGAAATATAATCTGGTAAATAGCCCTCGTCCTGAAGTCTTTGGATGAATAAAATAATGTCGCCGGCTTCATAGGCTATATTTTTATGCATCAGCATTTTTTGGTTGCGTGAATCGACAGTGATAATTCCTGCCGCATAGGCATTTCTATACCAATCGCTATAGATTTGATGCTGTTGAATGATTTTGGAAGCGGCTTTTAACACTTCAACGGTCATGACGTCATCACCCATAGAAGCTCTTAAATTTTGAATGGACTGTTTGGCTTCTTGGCGAAGCTGTTCATCAGGACTTTCTTTCACGATCCGATAAAGCTCGCGAAGTTGTTCCGATCTTTTTCCTTTATACTTATCGTATTTGCTCAAACCCATTTCGCGGAGTATGGTTTCCACTTCCAAGCGGATCATTTCTGTTTCGATTTTTGTGACTTCCTCATTCTCGGAAACCGTTGCCAAGTTCAAACGGGAAAGCATTTCCTGGGCTATATCCAAGAAATTCATATGGCCATGGTGACGAATCAATATCTCTACAAATTCTTTTCGAGCTGAAACAAGTCGGCCGCTAAACAAAGCCAGTCGTGCTTGAATTGCCGCAGGGTTTTGGGTGAGAGTGGTGGATTGAGCGGCTTCTATATAATAACCGGTAAGAGCCTGATAATAGCGACTGCGAAGCGCTTTAAATGAATCTGACTCCGGTTTGAGTTTACGCGCCGCGTTTTGATCCAAGACAACAGTGAGTCGGCCTTGATAGCTCTGCAAAAACGAAGCCGACGCTTGCTCAGAAACTCGGCCTTGCAAGGTGGCCTGAACGGACTCCGCTTGATCCAGCCTATTCGCCAAAAATACCAGATTTGAGGCTTGAAGAATATCTGCGTCAGGGTATTTTTCTTGTCCTGCGATGACAATGCCAAGATCCGCCCCGCCTAACGAATGAATATCGGCATACGCAGCCATCAAGGAGCCTAGGATTGGTGCGATATCTGGAACTTCACTCGCCTCATCCTCCCATCGGAAAAAACGCAGATGCGTCCAATCAATGTCTGTTCTAGAAGCCAAATAAATCAGTATTTTTCTCTGGCTCTCCCCGGCCGCCAAAACAATATTAATCACACCGCCATCACGCTTGGCATTGGCCAAAAGCAACGCTTTAATCTGTTCGGCAATTTCGTCGGCGCTCGTTTTTGCAAACAACTCTTCGTCATTTTCGGTTAACTTGACCGTCAAATAACGCCCACGGCTGGTTTTAATCTGCATAGAAGCTTCGGACAACCGCGCAGCGGCAGGTGATGCAGGTCTATTAAAAATTATTGCTGTGTCGGCTTCTGCGTGAGTGCCATGCATGAGATTTCTAGCGGCGTCTTGGTCTAAGACAATGGTTAAATCACCATGATAATCTTGCAAAAAGGAGGCGGGAGCATCGGAGGAAATAAAACCTTGAAATGTGCGCCGGACAGGAGCCGCTTTGTTGGGATGATTCGCCAAAAAGATAAGATGGGGAATTTCCAAAATGTCCGCAATGCCCAATGTCGCCGCAAATCGACGTCTTGGATCAGTAAGTAGCTCGTTATAGGCGGGTCCATTAGCAGCGACCGTCTCTTCCCCAAGAGCCGTCAACCTCGCCTTCGAATCTTTTTCGGATCCTTTTTCATTAAAAGCAATGTGAGGAT
>JAHFFN010000068.1 GCA_023247915.1 Candidatus Omnitrophota bacterium | reverse complement strand
TTATTTCCAAGCGCATTCGTTCCAATGAAGTGATTCATGTCACGGTTAAAGAGGGCGCAGATCATTTACTTTTTGAACAAGGAACCGGTGTCACGAAGCAGTGAGATTTCACCGTCATTCCCGAAAGCGATGGATTAAGTTTTTTTTAATTTTGGCGGTGTTGATCGCCGGGTGTTTGTTCTTTGTCGCGAAGAAAAATGAGCTGAAACAGCAGAGCGTCGCTTTTTTGACGAATTTTGCCGGTTACAGCTCCAATCTGAACCTGAGAGTCGCCAAAGTCGGGTTTCAGTGGCTAAGCCACGTGAAATTTGAGGGCGTGGAGGTTCGGGAGCTTGGCGCGGATCCGAGTGAGCCGCCGATTTTTTCGGCCAAAGAGATTGTGATCCGTTACCGGCTGTTGGATTTTTTGGCAAAAAAACCGGATTCCAAAGTTCAGTTGGAGATTAAGGAGCCACGGATTTTTTGGCAACCGCATATCGGGATACGCCGTCCGCAGTTTCCGTTTATGGATTGGATGAGAGATTGGGCGTTGGCTCAGAGACGCAACCTGGAGATTCATATCGAAGGGATGCATTTTTCACTGGGCACTAATTCAAATGCGGAAGTCAGCGGAGCCAATATTTCGTTTCGGGACAGCAAGTTTAAAATCGAGCTTCCGGTACGGCATGTGGAAGTTATGAGCGCGGATGTTTCGTCCACCATCAACATCGAAGGAGAATTCTGGCTTGGGCTTTACGCGGATAAAGACATGCTAAAAGGAACCATTGCCACCGAAGGCACCGTGGTCAATTGGCAACCAATGGCGGCCGAGTCTCATTTTGATTTCGTATTTTCCAAAGAAGGTTTCCGGCTTATTTCCTCTGATTTCCTGGGCGGCATCCATGTCGCGGGCGCGGTGGATTTTGCGCATGATTTTGACATTGATTTCACCGTGCAGACCGACAATTACCCACTCTCTAACCTGGCTCAATTTATCAGTACGGCGGAAGGGGTTCCTGTACCCGGAAAAGTGGACGCTGAAATTTCCGCGGAGGGCAGTCCTTGGGCGCCGCGTTTTGAAGCACGTTTTCGTTTGAAAGACGGATGGATCGATGGAAATTCTTTTAAAGCGCTGGATATCCATTTGGACGGTGTTTATCCAACACTCAAGCTAACGGACTCGAGGATTTTGTCCAAAGACGGTTCTTCGATGCGCTTCGCGGATAAGACGTTAGAGTTTGCTGACTTATTTCGTGACAAGGCATTCCGGCATCTGGTCTCAGAAGCTCAACAGGACTCGGTAGTGTGGGGGGATTGGGCGTTTAAACGTCCTCAGCGCTTTAATGATGAGTCGGAGTTTTTGATGCAGCGCTCTTTCGGCGAACATGCTTCCGTTTTTTTGAGAGAATTTAATCAGCCTGAAAATATTGAGCAAGACGAAGAGCGGCAAATGGAAGTCGGCTTGGAATACCGTTTGCGCTCCAAAGATTCTATCAAGTTTGAACTGCGTGAAGACGAGCGTTTTGTAGGCGTCGAAAGGAAACTTAAGTTTTGAAAAAACTGATCGAGGGTTTTGGGAGATCCGCCATTGGTACGGTTCGCTATGCCGGAGGCGTCTCCGTTCTTTTTTTTGAAACACTTTTTTGGGTGGCCATGCCGCCTTTCCGGCCCGGACAAATTTATGACCAGATGGTGAAGATTGGCGTGGATTCTTTGCCCATCGCGACACTGACCGCTTTCTTTATCGGGGTTGTCATTGCGCTTCAAAGCGCCTATCAGATGATCAAGGTTTCGGCGGAGATGTATATCCCGAGCCTGGTGTCGATTTCCATGACGCGTGAAATCGCTCCGATTTTGACCGCGCTTGTCGTGGCTGGCCGCGTCGGAGCTTCTATCGCCGCCGAGCTTGGCAGTATGAAAGTTACCGAACAGATTGACGCGCTCGAAACTCTCGCCACGCCGCCCATCAAATATTTAGTGGCTCCGCGCTTTCTGGCGCTTTTCACCATGCTTCCGCTTTTGACCGTGTACGCGGATCTGATCGGAATTATCGGGGGCTACACGGTTTCGGTTTATAAATTGGGTCTCACGCATTCCATGTACATCAAAATGACTTTTCAACCGCTGGTGCTCAAAGATATTTTTACGGGACTTTTCAAATCGCTGATTTTTGCGGTGATTATTTGCATCGTTTCTTGTTATGAGGGCATGAAAGTAGAAGGCGGCGCCGAAGGAGTTGGTTTGGCCACGACGCGCGCGGTGGTGATTTCGTCGATGCTCATCATCACGTCAGACGCGCTTTGCACCGTGATTTTTTATTTTGTCGGATAAACAGGGAACTTTATGATTGAAGCCACGAATGTCGTCAAAGCGTTTAACAACCGGTTGGTGTTGAACCGGCTTTCGCTGAAAATCGAAAAAGGCGAAACGCTGGTGATTATCGGCCGCTCCGGTTGCGGCAAAAGTGTTTTTTTGAAGCATCTGATCGGGCTTGTGAAGCCGGATCAAGGGGAAATTATTATTGACGGCATCAATGTGGCCGCGCTGACTTTTAAGCAAATGAGTAATCTTCGCATGCGTTTTGGCATGTTGTTCCAAGCCGCGGCGCTATTTGACTCCATGACGGTCGGAGAAAATGTCGGTTTTAATTTGATTGAGCATACTAATTTGAGTAGCCAAGCGATCCGTCAACGCGTGGAGGAGTCGTTGGAGCTGGTGGGTTTGCGAGGCATTCAGGATCTCAAGCCCGCGGAACTTTCAGGGGGTATGAAAAAACGTGTGGCTTTGGCACGCGCGATTTGCATGAAACCGGAGATTTTGCTTTATGACGAGCCGACCACAGGTCTGGATCCGATCATGGCGGACGCGATCAATGATTTAATTGTTCAGCTTCATGATAAACTAAAAGTAACTTCGGTGGTGGTCACGCATGACATGGTCAGCGCCTACAAAATAGGCACGCGCATCGCCATGATGTACCAGGGGCATATCGTGGAAATCGGCACGCCGGAGCAGATCAAGAACACGTCCAATCCTGTAGTGCGTCAATTTATCACAGGATCGGCGGTGGGGCCGATTACGGATATTAATTTCAAAAGTTTAGAACAAGTGGAAGGCGATCGCAAATGAGAGGGGGTGGGACGGAATGAAGAAAGCCGGTCTTGAATTTAAGGTGGGTGTTTTTGTGGTGCTGGCGTTGGTGGTCTTAGGTGCGCTGGTGGCCAGAACAAGCGATTTTTACCTGAAGCCCGGTTATACCGTCCGTTTTCTATTCAGTTCCGTGAGCGGCATTGACGCGGGTTCTCCCGTGCGTTTGGCCGGCGTTCCTATCGGTGAAGTGAAACAAATTCGCGTGGTGCGTGATACCGAAGGCAAAACACAAGTCGAAGCCATCGCGGCGATCACCGAAGGCGTGATGATTGAAGAAGACGCTCAGATTCGCATTAATAGTCTTGGAATCTTGGGTGAAAAATATATTGAAATCACTCCCGGGTCACCCGCGACTCAAATTGTCGCCAATGGCGGCGTGTTGTCCGGCTTACCGCCGGTTGGCATGGAAAAACTTACCGAGTCCGGAAACCGTCTTATCAATAAATTGGACAGCGTGTCGGGGCACATCAATGACATCGTTTCCGATCCCGAATTTAAAATCGGTGTGAAGAACACCGTGATTGACGCCGACAAGTTCACGCGGAATTTAATGGAAGCCAGCGATGATTTGAAAGACGCCGCCAAGTCCGCTCGCGTTATTTTAGGAAATATGAAAGAGGGTAAGGGCACGGTCGGACGGCTTTTAGTGGATGACACCATTGCCAAGGATTTTGAGGCATTTGTGAAAGATATCAAAGCGCATCCGTGGAAATTACTTAAAAAAGGATAAGAGACTCCAATGACATTTGGATTCATACGTGCACTTTTTATATTAGTTAGCGCTGTGGTGGGTTATCAGCTGGGGAATGCTTATAATGACCCGGCGCATTATTGGGGAATTATCGGCATTATTGTAGGCGTCGGAATTTCTTCTTTTATCGTGCTTGTGGAGCATGGCCTCGGAAAAGTGTCGCTTCGCGGTTTAACGGCCGCGGTTTTTGGACTGGTTTTAGCGCTGATTGTGTCTCGAGTGTTGACGGGTGCGATTGACTTGGTGCCACATCTAGATTTGGCCATCGGTTCCGCCATCAAGCTCGTGATGGTTTTGATTTTATGCTATCTCGGCATGGTGTTTGCCTTGCGCGGCAGGGATGAGTTCAACCTGATCATTCCTTATATTAAGTTCGAACGGCAGGATCAGCAAGACACCGTCATTATTTTGGACACCAGCGTCATTATCGACGGCCGCGTGTTGGATATTTGTCAGACCAAATTTTTAGAAGGCCGTTTTGTGGTTCCTCGTTTTGTTTTAAAAGAGCTTCAACAGGTGGCGGATTCTTCGGATGCGCTTAAGCGTAATCGCGGCCGCCGCGGTCTCGACATTTTGAACAAACTGAAGAAAAATCCGGCCATTTCTTTCAAAATTCAGGATGAGGATTTCGCGGATAATTTGTCTGTGGATGAAAAACTGGTAAAGCTAGCGAAAGTGCTTGGCGGTAAAGTGCTGACCAATGACTATAATTTAAATAAAGTCGCGGAGATTCAAGGCGTGACTATTTTGAATGTGAATGATTTGACCAACGCACTCCGGCCGGTGGTGATGGCGGGAGAGATGATGGAAGTACGGCTTTCCAAAGAAGGTAAGGAGCATAGCCAGGCGGTAGGTTATCTTGAAGACGGTACGATGGTGGTGGTGGATGGTGGCCGGCGTTTGGTCGGGCAAATCGTGCATGTCGAAGTCACCTCTGTTCTCCAGACAGCCGCGGGACGCATGATTTTCGCGAAGCTTGAGTCCGAAAAAAACAACGGCATTTAAGTTTATGAAAGTCGCGGCAATTATACCGGCGGCTGGCAAAGGCAAGCGTCTGGGCGCCAAGACCCCAAAGGCCTTTCTTAAAATTTTAGGCAAACCTCTTTTAATTCATACGCTTGAACGGTTGTTAAAATCCTATCCGTTCCAAGAGGTGTTGGTGGCAGCCGACCCTTCTAAAATAAATGAGCTGAAAAGTCTTTTGAAGCGTTACCGGTTAGCCGGTGTGCGCGTGGTGGCCGGTGGCAAGACACGACCCGAATCGGTGCGCAACGCGGTTTTAGCGCTTGGCGGCACATCCGATTGGGTGTTGATTCATGACGCAGCGCGGCCTTTTGTGGGCACTCGATTGACGCATGACATTCTGGCAGCTTCCAAAAAAACAGGCGCCGCGATTTGCGCGTTGGAGGCCACCGCGACGGTAAAAAAGGCGGATCGAGTCTCGATGCTGATTCGGGAGACTTTGGATCGTCGGACAATTTATTTGGCACAAACGCCGCAGGTTTTTAAGAAGAGTTTGCTGACTAGCCGCTACAAAACATTGGGAGACAAGGCGCTTTCGGCGACGGATGAGGCAGCGTTGTTTGATGGAACCAAGGTAAAGGTCAAAATCGTGCCTGGAAATGAGAGAAATCTTAAGGTGACCACGCCCGGAGACCTCGATTTATTTAAGTTCTATTTTGGAAAAAAAGGTTAGATAATAATGAGAATCGGTATCGGTTACGATATTCATGCGCTGGCAAAGGGAAGAAAGCTTCTTTTGGGGGGCGTTTCGATCCCGCATTCTCACGGCCTTTTGGGGCACTCCGACGGCGATGTGCTTTTGCACGCGATTGTGGACGCGGTATTTGGCGCGTTGGGAGAAGGCGATTTGGGTGACCATTTCTCTGATAAAGACCCACGCTGGAAAGGTGCCGATAGCCGGATGTTTGTGAAGGAAGCGTTGCTTTGTTTAAAAAAGCGCAAGCTGGCGGTGGCGCATATTGATTCGGTGATTATTGCTGAGGCGCCGAAGCTTGGGAAATACAAAGAAGCGATTAAAAAAAGTGTGGCGAGCGCGTTTGGGTTGCCGCTTTCAAGTGTTGGTGTGAAAGCAAAAACCAATGAAGGGTTTGATGCGATCGGTCGCGGGGAAGCGATCGCTTGCCAGGCCGTGGTTAGTTTAAAGAAGGGGAAGTAACGTGTTGCTCAATCTGTTTGTCGCGGTCGTCATTTTGATCGTGCTGAAACTTTTTGTTTATAAAATTTTCTTTAAGGAAGAAATTCAGGCGACGCTGGATCGCGATCCGGCGGCGACGGGCTCTATCGCCGTCATCATGAGCTACCCGGGGCTTCACGCGCTTTTTTATTACCGGATAGGACACGCGCTGTATCAGTCAAAATTATTATTTTTAGCGCGCTTGGTTTCTCAAATGGGACGCTGGTTCACCGGCATTGAGATTCATCCGGGGGCGACCATCGGCCGCCGACTTTTTATTGATCACGGCATGGGGGTGGTGATTGGAGAAACCTCCGTGATTGGGGATAATGTGACTTTGTTTCAAGGGGTGACGCTGGGTGGCACTGGAAAGCAAAAAGGAAAGCGCCATCCGACACTGGGAAATAATGTCGTTGTCGGCGCGGGCGCCAAAATTTTAGGGGATATTCATATCGGCGACAATGTCAGTGTGGGCGCCAACGCGGTGGTGCTTGAAGATGTGCCCGCCAACGCGACGGTGGTCGGTGTGCCGGGACGTATCGCGCGCCGCGAAGGAAAAAAAGTTTCAGGCATCAATGTTGATTATTGCAATTTGCCCGATCCTTTAACGCAGGCGCTTGAAAAACTTGAGCATGAGATAAAAGTTCTTGAACATGAACGAAAACATAAAAAAGA
>JAHFFN010000067.1 GCA_023247915.1 Candidatus Omnitrophota bacterium | reverse complement strand
CGAGCGATCCACCACCACACCCAAATAGTATTCTTCCTGGATAGGAATGTCTTCCGTCACTAAAATCGATTTGACTATTTTGGATTCGCCGGCGGATTGATAAGTCGAAAAAGGTTTTCCAAGAAATTGCTGAACAAACGCTTCGGTTTCAGCGGCATTTTGCATGCGCTTGACGCCACCCGCTTTGCCGCGGCCACCCATCAACACCTGTACCTTCGCCATGCAGGTAGGGTTCGCCAAACGATTAAAAATGGCGGCAGCCTCTCCGGACTTTTTGACCACTTCCCCACGCGAGGTAGGAATGCCGTACTGCGCTAAAAGATCGCGAGATTGGTATTCGTGAAGTTTCACGCCAGCACCAAACCCTCGAGCTCATCGATGCCTTGTTTGACTTTTTTAGCCGAACGATCGAGTTGTGCTCTTTCTTCGGGTTCGAGCGGCATCTCCACAACGCGCTCCACGCCGTTTTTTCCAAGCTCCGCGGTCACACCGAAATACATATTCTGAATGCCGTATTGACCCGTCAGATAAGCGCAGACCGGCAATGCTTATTTTTCATTCTTTAAAATTGATTTCACCATTTCGCAGACTGAGCTTGCTGGAGCGTAAAAAGCACTGCCTGTTTTAAGAAGCGCTACGATTTCCGCGCCGCCATCTCTTGTGCGCTGTTCAATCTTTGCCAACTCCTCCGCCGGAATCAATTGTTTGACGGACTTTCCCTGCGCTTTGCTTTGACTTGAAACTGGAACCATCAAGTCTCCATGGCCGCCCAACACCACCGCGTCGATTTCGCGGGGAATCAAGTCCAGGCGCTCCGCGATAAAGTAACGCATCCGAGCTGTATCCAAAACACCCGCCATTCCAAACACGCGGTTAGCCGGAAAGCCTGTCGCCTTAAAAGCCAAATGCGTCATAATATCCAAAGGATTGGTGACAATAATCACTTTGGAATCCGGGGCGTAATTTTTAATATTCGCCGCGACATCTTTAATAATCTTAGCGTTCAAGCTCAAAAGATCTTCGCGTGTCATACCAGGCTTTCTGGGAAGTCCGGCGGTGACCACTACGATTTCTGCGCCTTCAATGTCTTTGTATTGATTGGTTCCTATAATCCGACGGTCATGACCTTCAACGGGAGCAGCTTCCATCAAATCAAGCGCTTTGCCCTGAGGCATCCCCTCGACCACGTCAAACAAAACCACATCACATAAATTTTTTTCAAGTAAACGCTGAGCCGTGGTGGCTCCTACCTGACCCGCGCCGATAACCGCAACAAAAGGCTTTCTGATTTTAAGGCTCATGTTAATATTTTTCCTAAAATTTCGCTGATTTTTCTGGAGTCGGCTTTGCCCGCGAAGCGCTCAGTAAGCACTTTCATGACACGGCCAAAATCTTTTTTGGAGGCGGCGCCGGTTTCTTGAATCGCCACTTTGACCGCCGTCTCAATCTCCGCTTCCGACATCTGAGCCGGCATATAAAGCTCAAGAATCTTCACCTCGCCGATTTCAATGTCCGCCAAGTCCTGGCGACCTGCCTTGGTAAACTGATCGATGGATTCGCGTCTCTGCTTGATCTGCTTTTGAATCACCGCGAAAGCGTCCGCGTCACTGACAGCGCCTAGCTTCTTTTCGATGGCGGCATACTTTAGCGCAGACTTCAAAAAGCGAAGGGACGAAGTTTTGACTCCGTCCTTGGCGATCATGGACTGCTTAAGATCTTGTTCAATTTTTTCTTGAATGCTCATGGCGAATCCTGTCTGAAATTAAAATGGGGAGTTTGCGACCTGAAGCCACAAACTCCCCACTGACTTTAAAACGACTACTTATTTAGAAGCAGAAGTCGATGCTGAAGACTCATCGGGGTTTGAAGCAACCGCATCCGGCACGATTTTGACAGTGTCAACAGCGGCCTCTCCGGTTGTTTCAGCGGCACCAACCACAGGTTGGACAATCGCTTGGGGCACTTCGCCCGTCGCCAATTTTTCGCCGGTCTGAGACAGAACTTTGTCTCCTGTGTTGCTCAAAGCGCCGCCAACGGTCTCAGCGGTATTTTGTGTGGCTTTCACAGGCACATGGAATAATTTCTTAAAAAAGCCCTTCACGCTATCGCCAGAACCTTCGGCAAACGCGCTGGAACTCATTGAAATTGCAAAAATACCAACAATCGCGACTACGGACAACTTCTTCATTAACTGCCTCCCTTTGTTAAATTTGCGCTATTATAAAAACACGTTTACCGGAAGTCAAGCAAATACTAAATCGAGAGGCTTATTGAGCGGCGATTAACTCGTAATTGGCGGGAATCTTTGGATCGGTATTCGTTATTAAGAGATAAGCTTTTTCAACGTCACGGGTTTCAAGCCCCTCTTCTTCCAAAACTTTATCCAGCGCGATGCCCTCAGTCTTAGAACGCTCAATTTTGGAAATTTCACGAGTGATTTTGGAGCCTCCGCGCGTCATTAAAATAATTTGAGCGGTCAAAGGCTTGGCTGACGCCTTAGAAGACTTGCATTCAATGCCCAGCCATGGCAATGATTTCAAGTTTTTAGAAAAATCGATTTCGTAAAAATCCGTCGCCCATCCGGAAACATCCGAGAGATTAGTGTTATCTCCAGCCACCGGCAACGCGTGCAGCGCCGCTTTTTCATTTTCCCAGGAACCAATCCAATCCGTACGGCAACGTTTCCCTAGAAACTCTTCCTGATCATAGCCGTCTTTCAGAGAAAACCCGCGAGCGTCGTAGCCAAGTCTTGTGCGAGCGATTTCTTTCAAATAATTTTCATCTTCTTTTAAATTAAAATCCTTGAATAAAATTGCCATTGAGAATTTTTTAAGCAATTGCTTCATCGGCATTCCGGACACCCGCTCCAGCGCCGCTTGAGAATCTTCATGATCAATCTGGCGCATATTTCGGCTCAACCATTCAATCGCTTTCATCCCCTTTTGCTCGTCAATAAATCGCCAAAAAAGCGCGTTCTCATAACGCAAGTCGGTGAACGCCTGATCCGGGTAACGCATAAAATAATTAGAACCGCCGCGTGAAAACCGGATTTTATCCGGGAGCGTTTGTTTAAATCCTTGAGAATAAAAATCATGCTTGGCACCGGCGAAGGTCTCAAAATAACGCGCCAACCCTTCCACATACCAATCCACCTTCTCCAACTCCCCGGCGTTTTTCGCGTTTAACGCGCAACCGCGATTTAAGTTTTTATTGTAATAGAAGATGATGACGTGCAGCATTTCATGGATCAAGGTACCGCGAAGATCCGTGTTGATATTGCGAGGGCCAAGCGAAGATGGGTTTATTTTTTCCCAATTTTTAATAAAAGCGCGGTAATTGCTCGGCAAGAGAATCACCGCCTGAAACGCCGTGTCCGAAACCCTCAGCGTGTCAAAGCAGGGCGCGTCTTTGAAGCCGGAAGCGGTGAAACCGTGATTGGAATAGAGATTTGTCTCGTCCGCATTCCCTAAAAAGACATCGATGGTTTTATCCGGGTCATAGGCATAATTTTTATCAGGTGCCGCGAAAGCGTAACCAGCGGTTGAAAATCCCTGAAATTGCGTGATGGTCTGATAGGCCAACACCGCCGCATCCAAAACTTCTTTGGGAAAATACGCGTCCGCGCCGGTTTCTTCTAAGATCTGATCGGTGAAATGCACTTTGATTTTAACCCCATCTTCAAAACGCCATTGATAAACCTTCTCTAGTGTTTTTCCGAGCGCCTCATTAAGCTTCGGAGAATCTCCGCCGATTAATTTTTTCCCATTCACCGTGACAACCAAACGTCCGCTGAAAACCGACGCGTCCGGGTAAATAAAAAGCTCTGTTTCTTTGTTGCCGTTGAGCGTCACTTTCCAAGCGCTTTTTCCATCGGCGTCCACCAGCGGCGCTTTCGTCCCGTTCACGCGCTCCACATAGGCGGCTACTTCAATTTCTTGCCGCGCTCTCAGATGCAGAGCCTCCGCTTGATCTTTCTGAATTTGAATATGAATGGGTTGGCTCTCGGCGGGCGTGCTTAAATTCATTTCGGTGTAAGCAGAATTGGTGGCAATGAGATCGGTCGCATGCGCTGAAACTGTTAGCGACATCGCCGCCAGCCCCATCAGCATCCCCGCTTTTATTTTTTGAATTTTCATTCTCATTTCTTGCCACCTCAGTCTCAAAAACCAGACTTCTTAAATCACTAAAAGAAGTATACATTAAAAATTCTATGTTTCAAGATACATAGGTATAAATTTATTATTAATTATAAGTAATAGTTTACTTATTTAAGTACTATTGTCGGATCTAGGAGATCGGGAGCGGTGGGATTTAAGGCGTCTTTTTGATCGCGAATTTCAAAGTGTAAGTGACTTGTTACCAATCGGTTAGAAGCATTGCCTGTCTTTCCTACCAGCCCCAGGCAAACCCCCTCCCCAATCCATTGACCCGCCAGCACATGAATTGTCGATAAATGGGCATAACGCGTCATGCGGCCATCCGGGTGATAAATTTCAACGTATTTCCCATAGCCCTTTTCCTCTTCCGCCCTCGAGACTCGTCCGCTCTTGGCCGCCAGAACCGGAGAGCCAATGGGAGAGCGCAAATCCAAGCCTTGATGCGTCCGCCCTCCATTCCGAGAGGCGCCAAAATAGCCCTTGCCGTAGGAATCGCTGCGAATCGCCAGAGTCTTGGAGGTTAGTGGGGACTGGTAGAAAGGCTCATGAAACGCGTAGTATTTTGCCCAATAACGCTGAATTTGAGGAATTGAAATCAAGCAGACCGCGCCCAAAATTAGGCACAGCACGCCCAGGATTCCATTGCGGAGAGCCATGAAAACTAGAGTTTAAAAATTAAAGTAAGCGCGAATCAGGGCGGCGATAAAAATGCCCGCGACGATACCGGCAAACGTTGATTTTGTAGGATTGAGTTTGAAGGGTCCTGTAAACATGCCCCTCAGTATACAAAAAAGCCCCGCCCATGAAAAGCGGATTTTAAGTCCGCAAATCATGGGCGGGGGTCAGTCAATCTCAGCGTTTATTTGAGATGAATCATTCGGCCGCCGAATAACACGGCTAGAATGACGATCACCGCTAAATGCGGCGCAAGCTTATCAGTGAAAATAAGCCCTAGGCTTACCCCCACCAAGAGGCCTGACAAAAGATCGGATTTAATCATGACACTCACCTCCTAAACAGAGCGCAATTTATAGCACCTGCTTCGATAGGCATCCCTCCTTCGCGTACCTGCTTCTACTAAAAGTATACCCTCTCCGGAAGGGCTTACAAGGGGCTGTTAAATATGCTAGGAGGCGTTTGGGGCTTAAAAATGCTTAGAGAGCCAAGCGGCAATACGAGAGAAAACCTGCGAACGCTGAACTTCATTCAAGATCTCATGATAGAAACCCTCGTAAACTTCAAGCTCTTTATCTGAAGATGAAATTTTATGATAAAAATCAATGGACGCTTTTTTGGAGACAATAAAGTCCTCGCCTGCTTGCAAAAGCAAGGTTGGAACCGTCAGCTTCGTGGCGGTGGAATCCGCTTGAGCCAACGCGCCGCAAAGTTCTTTGTAGAGACCCGCGGTGATACGGTGATAAATGAGTGAGTCTTTGGCGTATTCTTTTTGTATTTCGGTGTCATGCGTTAAAAGCGCCGGATTCACTCCGCTTCCTTGCGCATAGGTCGGAAAAAGAAAAGCCATGCCCAGTCCCAAATATCGCTTCCATGCTGGCACCGGGATAGCAATTCCACACAGCGGTGAACTTAAAATAAGCCCCTGGATTTTTTCTTTGGCCGGCAACACGCTGTAGGAGGAGGCGATGAGTCCGCCAAAACTATGTCCTAAAACAAAAAGTGGGGTTTTTGGAGATGTTTGACGCGCCAACTGACAGATCGCGTTCAAATCTTTATGAAAATCCGAAAAATGCCTCGCGTAGGCGCGATGACCGCCGCTTTTTCCAAATCCGCGAAGATCCAGTACATAAGACGTGACGCCTGTCGCGGTCAAATATTCAGCCACCGGCTGGTAACGACCCCCATGTTCCCCCATGCCGTGCAGGATGATCAGTGCCGCTTTTAAGGGAACTTTTGATTCAAACTTTCTATAGAAAATCGGGGTTTCATCAAAGGAGATCAGACGGTGTTCGCTAGGCATCGATTAAACGCGTTCTTTTTCGTAAAAAGGCAACAGAAGGTCTTTGTGGCGGGTGAGCACCACCTCACGCTTCACCTTGAGCGTGGGCGTCAATTCGCCGGCGCTCTGCGTGAAATCATTTTCCAACAGCGCGAAATATTTGATTTTTTCAAAACTCGCCAGAGACTCGGTCAGTTGCCGAACCTTGGAATCAAAAAATTGATAAATTTTCTCGTCTTTCAAGAGATCGGTATAATTTTGATAAATGATTTTATGTTCGGCGGCGTATTCCAAAAGCTTTTCCTTGTGAGGCACTAGAAGTGCCGTAATAAATTTCTTCCCTTCGCCAAAAAGCACACAACGCACAATGCACGGATCATTCTCAAGAAGCTCTTCGATAGGTCGCGGTGAAATTTTCTTGCCGCCGGAGGTCACGATCAGTTCTTTCTTGCGGCCGGTGATGAATAAGAACATGTCACGATCCAGATGCCCCAAATCCCCGGTATAAAACCACCCCTCCGCATCAATCACGGCCTTGGTTTCTTCAGGTTTATTGTAATAGCCCAACATCACCGAGGGGCTTCTCGTGATGATTTCCCCGTCTTCAGCAATTTTAACTTCCACGCCTTCCACCGGGATTCCCACACTGCCAA